>NZ_JBRIMB010000038.1:0-44602 GCF_052977265.1 Shewanella sp. 0m-8
ATTAAGACACTGCAAGGCTTAGTTCGGGATCCACAAGCATGCTATTAAATTCGTGGGGATCCCTCAGACTCTGACCCCACATTTCCAGATTTGACTAAACGCATAACAAAAATGCCACGCGTTGCGAATCACTCTTAAACAGTTTGTTAACTAGCGCCCTTGCATTAACCAAGCTTCCAAGTTTGAGTTTGAGTTAACATAACCTTTAAACGGTTTATATGGTGCATATTGAGCATAAGCTTTAAAAGGTTTAAATTGTTTAAAGCCTTTAAAAGGTTCAAATGATGTAAAACCACAATAGCTACTTTTAGTAAAACCCACACGACAACCACTATGATCCCATAAGATATTGCTTTCAAACCAACCTAAATGTTTGCCATTAAAACCATAAACATTGTTATTACCATCGATATACGCAACTGGTAAACCATTAAACAAATAGATCACTTGCTCAGAGCCGTCTGATATATAAGCGACAGGTATTCCTTGCGCATTAAATAAACTAATATCATCTGTTTTAACACGCTTATCCAACGTAGAGTTAGACCGTTTCACTTCACTGATATCAAGAAAGAAAAGATCATCACTATCTGGTGATGAGAATGAACAGAATATTCTTACATTTTCTCCAAGCATGGTGAAAATATCACCAGATTGAGAAACAATGTTAGTAACAAAAGGGGCATTAATAATTTCATCTCGACTTCCAGCGGACGCAAAGTTAAAGAGGTTAAATACTTCTTGGCGTAAGTGCTCAGGTATATTCTGCATTTGAGAATTAAATTGGTGAGTAATTAATACGTTCATTTTTGCTCTTCCCCAAATAATTTCTTAAATGCATCCGTTTCAGCAACTAACTGATCAATTTTCCCTTCATTAATTAATTTTTTTGAACGTTTAGCAACGTTTTCAGCAACTCGATTTCGAATACACGCCTCATACTGTTTAGGTGTAAACCCTTTTAATAATTCATTGTCACGTTTAGTCAACTCGACCTGATAAGCACAAGCGACAATGACGCAAAAAAGCACAACATAAAATGATACTTTCTTAGGCATAGCAGACCAATCAATATCTTGACCGGCTGCTACTTCTACAATTAGGGCGCTACTTGCGACCCCAACAACCGTGGCACATAGTAACGGGATTAAAGCCCGCAGCCAAGGATTACTATAAATGCTATCTGGCATAAATCGACCGATTAAACCTAATAAAAACAAGGATATTATACCATAACTTCTAAAGTTTAAATCACTTAGCTAGCTAACATTTATATAGTGCGGATGCCACGTATTTGGCAAAAAACGCGCAGAAATGAGCAAAGTGAATATTGGTATTGATGTAGAATCGAAAGTAATTGGTGATTATAACTTATCGATTAGTAAAAGTAGGCCTAAAGGCTCTTCATTGCTCTATCCAGCTTATTCACTGTAACTATTAAAGGGCAAAAGTTAGTTACAAGACTCACAAAAAACACCAATCCCCCATCGGAGTTGCCGAGGTCATTGAAGAACAATCGCGTGAGCGAGTCATGGATGACGAGGTAGCTTTAGTAGAGCCATGGAAGGCGATTCTGAAGCGATAGCTATTTTCGAAAATGAGTGAGGATCAACAACTTCGTCGGGGCGTCATGGTGGATGCAAGGAGGATAAGGACGAGCAGTCCTCCTTGCCCGTGTGTGAGCTGGAAGCTCACGACGTTAGTCAGGCGCAGCCTGATGCATTACCAATGTGGGGCGAAGCGCCACGACTTTAGCTGTTAGACGCAGTCTAACTTAAGCTCAAGCGCAGCTTGGTAAAAACCAGTTTTAGACAACGTCTAAATAAACATCGCTATCATGCCACCCACAGTAGCAGCCGCCTTAACATATTGGCCTGCAGAATATGATGGGTCACCGTTCTCATCAATCTCTTCTGGGTGATCGAGACCTAACGCGCCAAATACAAACGACTCAAAATCTCCATCTTCATCAGCTTCGGCTTTTACAGCCTTAGCATCAGCGGCAGAACTATTCGCTTTGGCAACGCCTTGCTCTGTGATGAGCTTATCTTGTGCCGCCGTTGATAATACCACTGTGGTGCTGGCGCCTGTATTTGGGAGCGGCTTAGCTAAGGCGCTAGCAGAAGCTGCATTGGCAGCGATATCTGGCACGTGACTGGCTGTGGCTTGCTGAGTAGCCGAATCAGCTGCAACGTTGGAGGTGATTTTAGCCCCTACATTGATACTTGTACTATTGACTACACCACTGATAGAACTCATCAAACCATCCTCTAATTAGTCCCTTATACTACATAGGGACATACTTGAGCTGATAGTAAGCAGTATTTCTATATCCGCAAAGCAGTATCTGCTCAAAATATGATACAAAACGTATCGAGACTAACTGCTTCATTAAACACTACATTAGGGCATAGGTTTTATTGAGAAACCCCGATGTCAATTCCGACTGTTAAGCACTAAAAGTCAAACTCGGCTCGTTGTACCCAAAGGGGCTCATAATGCTGGCCTTGCATATAAATTACGTCCACATTCAGCTGAGTCAGATTTTCAAACAAACCAATAAACTCGCCGCCACCATGGCTAACCGTCAAGTTAGTGGTGTACAAAGATAGCTGACTATCGTTAGCAAACTGCTTGGCAAAAGTGGCTAATGTTTGTTGATATTCGAGTAAATAGTGTTGATCAATCCAGCGACCTCCCAAATAAATTGCTGAGCTTGAGGCTTTAGCAATAATAGTGACATTCGAATAAAGAGGCTCTGCACTTAGCGCCTGATTAATCTGCTCAAATGGCTCGTTATCATCTTCCAATATCAGCAGGTGTAAATCACCTCTAAACCCCGACAGTAACGACTCTACTTGCTCTACTGAGCGGTCTAAGATGACTAAGTTGGCGCTTTCTACTGAATTGGCTAACTCGCTGCTGATTATAGTGACTTTGGTTGACTGTGCCTCGGCCACGGCATCATTCACAAATAGTAGTAAACAGAGTAATAGCAGCCAACAGAGCGGCAACTCACGTATAAAAGCCATTGCCGATTTAGCCAGTGTCATTTTAAGCGAGATATCCTTAAAAACATCCATGTCAGTAAGGCTGTCATTAAAGGTGGTGTAGCGGCTTATCTGCTTAAGTGGATTCATAGCGATCACCGTGCTGCAAGACTGAATACACCGATGTTGCATAGAACAAACCAAGTTAAAGCATACAAGAAATAAAGTTAACTTATGACTTCAATTCAGTGGCTTGCAAATACCTAAAAACAGAGATCACTTTTTAACTCGATACAAGTCTTAATCTGCAATGCAATTTACCATGAATTTTGTGTGGCTTTAGTATTGTTTTGTGGATGCTTTGGAGGTGATTTGGGGTTGTTTTTGGGCTGTAACAGTCTTGATGTCAACATAAATAATCCTCCACGCGGATGCGGTAGAGGACTTTGTTTTACTCTAGCGATTGGACGAATGCTGAGCCTAAGCTTTAACTTAAGCTTTAACCTAGATCGTTAACTTTGCTGTTTAACTTAAGTTATTCGCCTAAGATCTGTCGATAGATCTCAACCACCCGATCTGTTTGGGATTTTATCGCTTCAATAGGTAACACACTTTTTTTCTGCTGCAGCGTCAATCTATGGCTTTCATCACGCAGATGGCAGTAGGCTTGAGTTAATGCCTGCGCACTCTCGAATGGTATCAACTCAAGCTCAGCAAGCTCGGCAAAAATTCGCACATTATCAGACCAAAATGACAACGCCTTATGCTTATGACTGTGTGCCAGTACTAAGTATTGAGCAATAAACTCAATGTCGGCAATTCCTCCACTACTTTGCTTAAGATCGAACATGCCCGCTTCAACGTTTAAAAGATGATCGCGCATCTTAAGCCGCATTTCTCTCACATCTTTGGCTAAGATTGATATATCACGCTGATTTTCTAGTACTTCTTCTCTGAGTTCATTAAAGCGCATAGAAAGTGCATTATCGCCAAATATAAAACGGGCTCTCACTAAGGCTTGATGCTCCCATGTCCAAGCCTCCTTGCGCTGGTAATCACCAAAGTGTTCTATCTCACTCACCAATAGCCCTGATGCGCCTGATGGCCTTAAGCGCATATCCACTTCATATAGCTCACCTGAGTTAGTGCGCGTTGAGAAAAAGTGCAACACACGCTGGGCAAGCTTTAGATAAAAGTGACCGATATCTATGGCTCTATCGCCATTGGTCTGACCGGCTTGGCTGCCATTATGTAAAAACACTAAGTCAAGATCTGAGCCGTAACCTAGCTCAATACCGCCCGCTTTTCCGTAACCCACAACCGCAAAGCCCATCTCATTATCTTTTAGGTTTTCAGGTACACCATGGCGGGCACTCACCTGTGTCCATGCATGATGCACTACCTGCTCGATAATCGCTTCGGCCAAGAAAGTTAAGTGATTGCTCACCTCCATCACTGGCAGCACACCTGTCACGTCGGCGGCGGCAATCTTTAACTGCTGTGACAATTTAAATTGTCGCAGTGCTTCCATCTGCTGCTCTAAATCATCTTCTGGCACTCGCAGTAGATACTGACGCAGTTCGCTGCCGTAGTCGTCTAACGATGTGGTGTCATACAACTGGGCTGGATCGATCAGCTCATCGAGCAGCATGGGGAATTTTGCCAGTTGCTGAGCAATCCATGGGCTGGCAAGACAGAGGCTAACGAGCTGTTGTCTTGCCCCTGGGTTTTCACACAAGAGCTCAAGATAGGTGGTTCGGGTTAAAATTTGATCCAGTACCTTTGACACTGGATCAAATGCCTTAGATGGATGGGGAAGATTGGTAAACTCGCACAACAACTTGGGCATTAGCTTATCTAAAGTCTCCCGCCCTCGCGGTCCGATAGTACGGCGCACCACTGTTTCGTGCCAACTGTTAAGCATCGGCCACAGTTTTTCATCATCGATCCCCTGCTCTTCTAGAATAGAGAGCGCATGCTCATCTTCATAGGCGTTCCATAGCTGCTGGGTCCAGGTCTCGTTTTGATCTTCATGCAGATTACCGCCAACAGTTTCCAGAAAATGGCTGTGGATCTGTCTCATTGCCGTTTCAATCTGCTCTCGCAGATCCATTTCAGTATCGGCATTGAGGGCATAACATAAACGCTGCCAATCTAGCACTTCGCTTGGTAATGTCTGAGTTTGCTCGTCGTTTATCGCCTGTAATAAGTTTTCAACCCGGCGCAGTAACACATAGCTATTTTTAAGCTCATCGACAGCCAGGTATTCCAACTGTCCTAACTGGTATAAGGTTTCTATGGCCGCAAACAGGCTCTGCTGCCTCAATGCGGGCTCTCGCCCACCACGAATAAGCTGAAAACTTTGCACCACGAATTCGACTTCTCGAATCCCGCCAGCACCGAGCTTAATATTGTCGGTGAGCTTACGGCGGCGTACTTCTTGAGTGATTAACCCTTTCATTTTGCGCAGTGATTCTATCGCTGAAAAATCTAAATAACGGCGATAAACAAACGGCCTAAGCAGATCATGTAGCTCATCAGAATCGGCTGTCCACGGCCCGAGTACGCGCGCCTTTACCATGGCATAGCGCTCCCAGTCACGCCCCTGCTCTTGATAGTAATCTTCTAGCCCGCTAAAGCTAACCACTAAGGGGCCGCTTTCGCCATAGGGGCGCAGACGCATATCGACCCGATACACAAAGCCGTCAACCGTCACTTGATGAAGCAGATTAACCAGTCGCTGACCCATGCGAATAAAGAACTGTTGGTTTTCAAGCGCACGCCTACCACCTAAGGTTTCACCATGCTCAGGGAAAGTGAAAATAAGGTCGATATCTGAAGAGAAGTTAAGCTCACGACCGCCGAGCTTACCCATGCCTAAGATGAGTAGTTTTTGCGGCTTACCTTGGCTATCACTTGGGGTGCCTAGTTGCGCGCACATCTCGCGATATAACCAGTCGCGCCCGGTAATCACTAACGCCTCGGCTAGCGCTGACAGATCGAGCAAGGACTCTTGTAATTCACTGTAGCCAAGAAAATCACGCCAGGCGATACACACCATCTGTCGGTTACGATATTGACGGAAAATACGTTTTGCCTGCTCTTCATCGGTCACAGGTTCAAGCAAGCTTGTCAGTTCGCTATCGAAGGTTTGACGCTCAATATTATGCAGTTCGCGCTCAAATAATGCGGGGATCCAGTGCGAGTGACGACACAGCTGGCTTGCAATAAAATCACTTAACCCAAAAACCAGTTTGAGTTCCTGTTGCTGCTCATCTGTCAACGCCGCTAGCACATCTGCTGCGCTATCGGTGAGTCTTTGCCAATATCGCTCTGCGGTCTCAGCCATTTGAGTGCTGACAAGCTTATTACCCTGTGTAGCCGTGCGCATAATAATCCCTAACAATTTTGTACATCGACATATTATGTCATTAATGATATAGATAGAGCGTGAACAAATGTGAGCAGCTTTGGTCGAGGATGTTGGTCAGTTGAGTAAATTTAATTACTCAAGGCCATGAAAACAGGATCATTGCTATTTTTATGCTCTAATAGGCAATACTATACTCAAGCAGTGATAATTACAGTAAGAGCAAAATTATTTCTCTTGCGAATTCAATGTTTCAGCAACTGAAAAATCTTGTATGCTGGATAAATATAAATCGCTATAAAGTATCATTAAGCATTATGGCAATATGTCTTTGTTACATTCGGCATTTGGCCACTAAAAAGTAACATAATCGAATTTGGAGAAACTATGGCAGGAATGCTAAAGCGCGTTCTCACCGTCATACTGGTTTTCACCCTCGCAGGATGTGGTGATGATAGGCCAGAGCAAATTGCAAAGTATCAGCAGCTGACTCAGCAACGCCTCGATACCCTAAGCACTATGTTGAGCGACGGTCAGGTACGTAATGCTAATTTGCTAAAACAATACACTCAAGTATTGGAAAGGCAAAAACCAGACCTAAGCCCACTGCTCACAGAGCTTGCCACCGATGCCACTAACCGCGGCCCGATGTTTACCTCACTGACGCGGCGTTTGACTGAAGCGCAAAACCCGGCCAATTTTGTCGATCTCGATCAGCAACTGGCTGAAGTCGAAAACCTGTATCAAGCCGCAGATCCTAGCCTCTATAACGATATGCTGTCAGATCCACTTAACGTGGTTGCTGATATGTCGGGCGGCGCGCTCGCTCGAGTGAACTCCATCAGCCGTGAAGCCGCAGCACTTGCTAATGGCGCCGAAGACTTTGGTGCCGGTAGCCAGCTAGTGGGTAACCCCTCTTACGGTAACTGGCAAACAGGCTCTAATGGCATGTCATTTTGGGCTTGGTACGGCATGTACTCGATGTTCTCCAACTTAACTCGCGGCCCAATTGGTTACGATCGTTGGTCAAGTCGACGTAACTATAGCTATTACAATGATGTGGGACGCTACCGTTATACCTCACCGAAACAGGCTAGAGCCCAAACTCAAACCTATGAGCGAACAAAAAAGCAATTTAACTCTCAAGGTAAAAAGTTTGATAGCCCGTATGCTAAGTCACGCACAGGCTCAAGTAGTCTTTCGAGACAAAGTAGCAGCACCCCAAAAGCCAGTTCAACAGGACGCACTGCGAGCAGCAAGAGCAAGTTCCGCTCTAACTACTCTAAGGACAGCAGCTTCCGTAATTCCAGCAGTCGTACTACTCGCGGTGTTCGCCGAGGCAAATAATTAAGGAACTTTTATGACATTTTTAGAAAACTATGGCCTCACACTCGATCTACTGATTATTTTGGCCATCGATATCGCCATTGCAGTCTTGCTATTAACATTGATGCGCTATCTGCAAGGCTGGACAATTAAAGTAAATAGTCGCCACGAACTGGCAGAAAACGATAACTTTGCCTTTGGTATTAGTACTGCGGGTGCAGTGATGGCACTGGGTATTGTGCTCACAGGTGCGATAACCGGTGAAGCCGCCGAGTCCTATTTGGTTGAAGCCATTGGCATGAGTGCTTATGGTTTGTTTGGCTTAGTACTGATTAAACTCGGTCGTTTTTTGCATGACAAGATTGCACTTAATGATATTGATAAGAACGCTTTAATCCTCAAGGGTAATGTCTCTGTCGCGATTGTTGATGCAACCGCTGCGATTGCCACTGCGATTATTATTCGCTCGGTATTAATGTGGGCTGAAGACCTTACCATTTACACCTTTATCGCCATCTTTAGTGCCTTTGCGATTTCACAGCTGATGTTAGTGCTGCTCACTCGTGGCCGCGAGAACCGCTACGCTAAGCGTAATCAAGGCGCATCGATGCAAGCGGCCATTGCTCAGGGACATGTAGCGCTGGCGATTCGTCATAGCGGCTATATGCTTGCCATGGCATTTAGTTTTAATGCTGCCAGCCATTTCATTATTTTTGACCCGCATGCCTATGTCGCTAACCTCATCGGCTGGCTTGTCTTCTCAGTGGTGATGCTAGTGACGCTATCACTGCTAATCACCCTGATTAAAAAGTTAGTGCTGGCCAAAATCAACCTCTGCGATGAAGTTGAAAAACAACATAATATTGGCCTTGCTTTCGTTGAGATGGCTATTAGCGTTTCTATCGCGATAATCCTCGCCGCCTTAATGGCTTAAGTAAGATTAAGGGAGCGGTCGATACGCTCCCTTTTCTATTTACTGCCATTAACATATATCCGAGTGTGGCTATCTCGAATAAAAAACTCTCCAAAAATAATCTCCACTAAATAAGCAACTGACACTCAATGCAAACCGACTCAAGCAGCACGACGACTCCAACCAAAAATGACACCATAGAATCGGGCAAACTCGGCTGGTTCGACGATATCTTATTGCTCGGCATTATGGCCGTGCTCGCAGGCTGCGGCCTGATTTATGAATACCTGTTATCACATTATGCTGGCCGTATTCTAGGGGCGCTCGAAGCCGCTATTTACACCATGATCGGTCTAATGATCGTCTCTATGGGAGTCGGCGCTTTTGCTGCCCGTAAAATTCGCTGCGCCTTTACCGGTTTTGCCGTATTAGAACTGTGTGTAGCCCTATGTGGCTCACTGGCAATTTTAATCACCGCTGCCGTTATCGGCTTTGGCCAGCAATTACCCTTAATCATTGCTGATACCTTAGGTCTACCGGCCGATCAGCTACCCAACGGTGGCTTTATTGGCACTTTGCAAAAGCTCAGTGAATACTTGCCTTACGTATGGGGCGTGTTACTCGGCCTGATGATTGGTATGGAGATCCCACTGATCGCGCGAGTACGCCAAGCCCTGTCTGAAGCGCACCTGATGCATAACGCGGGTACCATTTATGGCGCAGACTATGTTGGCGCCGGTATTGGTGCAGCTATCTGGGTTGGCTTTATGCTGGCGATCGATATCCAACTTGCCGCCGCCTTAACTGCAAGCTTTAATCTGCTAGCAGGTTTTATCTTTATCTGGCGCTTCTGGCACCAAATACGTCATGTAAAACTGCTATTAGTGGGTCACTTTATTGCGACTGGTATTTTGGTATTACTTGCACTGCACGGCCCTCAATGGGAGCAGAACTTTAATAACTTGCTGTATAAAGACAAGGTTGTTTATGCCAAGGCAACGCGCTTTCAACAACTGACCTTTACTGAGCGTTTAAGAGGCAATGGACTGGGGCCTGTGCATTCGCTTTATATCAATGGTCGATTACAGTTCTCCAGCAGTGATGAGCATATCTATCACTCATTTTTAGTGCATCCAACCATGGCGGCTAGCGCTCGTCATGACAAGGTGTTGATCATAGGCGGTGGGGATGGCCTTGGTTTAACTCAAGTGCTGCAGTGGCAACCTCAGCAAGTGACACTGATGGATCTTGATAAGGAACTGGTTGAACTATTTAAAAATCCTGCCAGTGATATGCCTGAGCATTTGAGCCGTGCATTATTAGCACTCAACCAAGATGCACTTAACGACCCACGCTTAAGAATTATGTATGACGATGCGTTTAATGGGGTCGATAAATTGCTGGCGAAAGAAGAAAAGTTCGATGTCATTATCGTTGATCTGCCCGACCCTAGCCATCCAGATCTCAATAAGCTTTATTCCGATGCTTTCTATCTTAAACTCAAGGAACTAATGAGTAATGACGCTGCCTTAACCATACAGTCAACGTCACCTTATCATGCGCCCAATGCCTTTATTTCTGTGGCTAACACCTTGGAATTGGCGGGCTTTAATGTCGATCAGTATCATCATAACGTGCCAAGTTTCGGCGAATGGGGCTGGAGCATTGCCACTTTAGGTGGCAAAAGCGCTCGAAGTAGGCTAGAAAATGTGCAACAACTGCCTGTAGATGATCCTTGGTTTACCTCAGGATTGATGCATGCAGCTTTTGAGTTCCCTGGGAATTTTTACCAGAACAAGGCTCAAATTAAACCCAATGTTTTAGGTTCAAGCCAGCTGTATCAATACCATCAGCAGGCTTGGTTAGAAAATCAGTAGAGTTTATTTTTGAATCGTAAAGATAGCACTTGACATATTATGTCGCGGTGTTATCTTTAATCACAGACATAATATGTCAATAAGGACAAATATGAATATCCACACAATTGCCAACCACCTAAATGAACTTGGCGACAATAGCCAAACTGGCTTTCAATTTGATTGTTATCCAATAGATGGTGACGTGGAAGTCTTACAAGTTAACGTTGTTGGCCGTGAAGAGATCCCGGTATTTGTATCGGTCACGGACAACCAAATCCTTTGCATCAGTTATTTATGGGGCGAGGATGAAGTGAATCAAGAGCGTCGTAGTGAAATGTTTGAGACCATGTTAGAGCTCAACATTCCAATGCCACTGTCATCGTTTGCAAAAATCGACGACAAATATGTGGTTTACGGCGCACTATCAGTACATTCAAGTATGCAAGAGATTGAGCAGGAACTGTCTGTTCTATCTGACAATTGTCTTGAAGTTATCGACGAACTCGTCGACTACCTTAAATAAAGGAGCCACATTATGGGCATTCTAAACAAAATTCTTACAGCTTTCCGTGGCGGTGCAACGGAAGTTGGTCAAGGCATCGTTGATGCAAACTCAACACGTATTTTTGAACAAGAAATCCGTGATGCTGAAAAACACCTAACTAAAGCTAAGCGCGACTTAACTGAAGTGATGGCAAAAGAGATGCAAGCAAGCCGTGAAGTTGATCGTCTTAAGCGCTCTATTGCAGAACATGAAGGTTACGTGACTCAAGCACTTGAGAAGGGTAATGAGCCATTAGCACTTGAAGTGGCTGAGAAAATTGCCGAGTTAGACCAAGAGCTTAACGATCAACAGTCGGCAAACGATAGCTTTAGCGCCCATGCAACTCGCTTAAAAGAGCTAGTCCGTAAAACTGAGCGCCAAGTGACAGATTACCAGCGCCAGTTAACGATGGTTAAAACCACTGAAAGCGTACAAAAAGCAACTGCGACGATTACCGACTCATTTGCAGGTAGCAACTCTAAGCTACTCAACGCTAAAGATTCATTAGAGCGCATCAAGGCGCGTCAGCAGTCATTTGACGACCGTCTAAAAGCTTCTGAAACCTTAGCAGAAGAGAACAGCGACAAAGCACTGCATGACAAACTTGCTGAAGCCGGTATTGGCGAGCAAAAGTCTAACGCAAATGCTGTACTTGATCGCATTAAAGCGCGTAAAGGCTAAAGGAGACTGACGTGGGATTTCTAAGCAGCCTATTTGGCAAAAAAGAGGAACCTAAACGTCAACTTGACCATCCATCAAAACTCAACAAGGGAGATATGATCTCCCTTGATGACAGTTTTGCCTTGCCACCACAACTGCGTGGTCAGCAACTGCGAGTTGAAGCGATCAATACTTATGAGTATCAGCGCAAGCAACAAACAGAATGGGTGTTAAAAGGCCACAGTGGCGATGCTATTTTTCTGAGTCTTGATGAAGATGACGAAACTTACTTAGCCCTCTCGATTAAGGTCAATCGAGGCCTAGTTGAACAGCTTTTCGATCTTGATCAATTTAGCGAAATTTTCGAAGAGGCAGGTAAAGCGGAGCTAGATACGCAAACACTGTCATCAGACTTGAATGATTATGAACAGTGGTTATCACCTCATTATCATCAGGTTACTTCAGGGAGTTTTGGCTACTTTCACCGCCAAGATTACCGTGGTCTAAGGCCACCACAAGACGCAGATGGTTCGACTGGTGACCCATTTGAGTCTTATCAGTTGCTAGACGATGACGAAGATAAGGCTGTTGATGTTGAGGTGTATGAGGGTGGCGAAACAGACGTTATGTTAACCCTATACCGCCCACTGACTGATATTCGAGAATATTGGCCAGGCGCATAAATGAATGGTTCTAGACGAAAATCTAGAACCATTTTTTTCAGCTCCGATGAGTGGTAGCATATACTTCTTGGTATTAAGCATACTCCGCACGTTCTTTTACGGATGAAAATATTTAGGTACCGCACGCATGACCAAACAAAAAAATCCCTTACCCGCGCAGTGGCAACAAAACCAGAAAGCAGCCAAAGCGACGCAAATTGCCTTCGATATGGATGAAAAGTTCCAGTATGCTATTCGCAAGGCAGCGCTCGATGCAGGGGTAAGCCCATCTGATCAGATCAGAGAAATATTGGGCTTAAGTGTGACTAAACGCCCTAAGCGCCCTCGCCTTACCGTATCGCTTAGCTTGAGTGATTATGAGATTTTAGCTGGAAAATATAACCTCTTGGCAGAGCAACAACTTGAAATCAAAAAGCATGTATTAGATGATTTAATCCAATTTAGCGCTGATAAATAGGCGCAAACCAAGGTGCCTCATAGGCACTCGCCGGCACCTCAATAGATGGACCTAAGCGATGGCAAATAAAAAGCGCTGGCTAATGCAGCCCGATACGCCTCCCACCCCAATCCAACTGGCAATGATGCTGCTATCACTGCTGTCGGTTATTGTAGTGCTCGTGCTCACCTTTGGCCGATTGGATGGCGAAACAAGACGCTTATTGTTTCTGATAGATACCAGTATCTGTCTCATCTTCATGTCTAATTTCTTTTTTGAACTGTTCAGGGCTGATGGCAAGGTCGACTATCTAAAACATCATTGGATTGATTTTGTGGCCAGTATTCCGGCCATTGAAGCCCTTAGAATGGCGCGCCTATTCCAAATATTACGAGTCGTGCGCCTTATCCGTATGACGCGCTCACTTCTTGTTCCTATGCTTAAACAGCGCCGACAAGCGACCGTTGCCAGCCTATTGGTCGCACTTGTAACCATTTTAACCTTCTCATCTGTACTGATGCTAATTGTTGAAAGCGGTGTTGAAGGGGCCAATATCGACACAGCAGAGAGCGCGTTATGGTGGGCACTGGTGACCATCTCTACAGTGGGCTATGGCGACTACTACCCAGTGACGACTGCAGGCCACATTATTGGCGGAGTCGTGATAGTCTGTGGCGTGAGCTTTTTTGGTGTCATTTCAGGTTATATGGCGTCTGTTTTTGTTTCTCCTGATGAAACGGAAAAACTCGATAGCCACGCCGAAGAGCTCCGCTCTGAACTCAATACCAGCTTGATTAGGATGGAGAAAAATCAACAGATGTTGCTCGAGGAAATTTCTGAGCTTAAACAAGCGCTAAAACAAGAGTCTAAGCAAGTCAGTCATAACAAGCCTGAGCAATTTAAGTAGGCAATCTGAGTAGGCTATTTTTATAAAACCACAATAAAAAAGAAGAAAAAAGCCCGCATCAAGTAGCAATGCCGTTAAGTTAAGCCAACATCTGATTTATAAACAAAAACAAAGAACCCAGCATTAGCTGGGCTCTTTGTTTTAAAAGCGATAAACCACGAAGTGTTCATTTCTTTAAACTGAATGGTACTTTTAAATTGATTACGATTAACGCCAATACGGTTGATTTTTCATCGCGCTGCGACGAGAGAACTCCATCGCTTGCACTAAACTTTGCTCTTTATTTTCTAGCCAGTCGGTAATATCTAGATAAGCAATTTCGCTAATGAGCTTTAACTGACGATAAGCCGCTAAGGTACGGATCCCTAAAGCTAAGTCTTGCCAAGGTGCTCTAAATTGATCACGTGATTTAACAGGGTAAAGATCGCCATAGGCCACGCCAACAAAAATGCTGTCATCGAGTGCCTTCGCAACCGACTGGTAATCCGAGCTGCTCAGGTCGCTATCTAATGGCATCACATCTAAAATTCGCTGCCAGGACTTTTCCTGCATCTGGTTAGCAAAGTGCTTAAGCTCCAATTGCTTATTGATGCTAACTTGGTCGTCACTTATCTGAGTTAACAGGTCGACTAAATGCACCTGCAATCGACCGTAGCAAATGTCAGCCAGTAATTGCTCCACTTGGCCAATAATATCCAGATGCTGCAATTTAACTAAGGCGACATCGACTAAAGCTTGTTGTTGCGGTAATTTGGCGATCAGTGCGGCGTCATCATCAATGATGCCATATAAACTTAACGCTTCTTCAATGAAGTTGAGTCGACGCTCAACACAATGAAAATCCGCTTGAAAAGTGTCTTCGAGCAGTTCGAACTGCTTTAGGGTGTTTTTAAGTAATCGAATACAAGCTCGTAAACGATAACTCAGAATGGGCAATGCCTCTAGGGATTGTTGGTGATCGAGCAGCATAGACTCAATGGTTTGCCAGCGTTCTAACCCCAGGGTGAGTAGGTTAACCACAACTTGCTTTAGGCTCTGCTGAGGTTCGATTTTTATAAACTCAAGTGCAGCAATTGTTTCAGGCGCTGACTGCCCAGCTAAACGATAGCCTCGCTGCGCTTTACTCGCTTGACCTAAACGCACAGGAATTTCTCGACTCACGATGCCAGCGAGAGTTAATAATGCACTGGTATCGCCCGCCAATAGCTCAAACTCTAGCTCACAAATCGGCTCAACGGCTTGTTCAACACAGATTTCACCAATATCTAAAGCCACTTCAACTAAACTGTCATCAATAAAAATATGCCAACGCTGACGCTCAAAATCAGTATTGAACAAACAGTAGAGTGCAGACTGTGTTTGGTCAATATTCACACCCTCAGGCCAAATTTTACTCGGGAACAAATTTAATTGCGGAAATTTTTGATCTATATCAACATTATACTCAGGCCGAGAATGGATCCCGCCTACAACCTGACCTTTTGTTTTAATTGTTTGCTCTAAATGTTGATTAATGCCCCGGATCCGCAGACCCATGTCCCATTTTCTTAAGGTAAGCGCATTTGTATCAAAGTAAGCATTCGTTAGCTTTTCAATACCTTTAGCTTCGCAATTTGGTAAGCTATCTAGTAGTTTTATAAGGCTTTTCTTTTGCTTTTCATTAAAGAAAAGCTTGAGTTCAATCTCAGCTTCCATCGATGTACCATTCACCTTGTCATCAAAATTTAATCAATCTGCCATTAAAGTTACACATTGTAATATTTCTGCAATAATATCGTCGTAGGATCCGCTTTGCAGTTAGGATATAACTAGCTAGAATAAAAAACTGTCTATTTAAATAGAAAAACACAGTTTTATTACGCGGCCGCTTGAGTTAACATGCGCCCGCTTTTTCCAATAGTGGAATAACCAAAATAGGTACACGGCAATGCCAGTAAACTCTATTTTAGGCGTGTTTGCAAAATCGCCAATTAAGCCTCTTCAAGAGCATATCGACAAAGTATACGATTGTGCGTTAATACTTGTCCCATTTTTTGAAGCAACTGTCGCAGGAGACTGGGACAAAGCAGTTCTATTGCGTAAGCAAATTAGCTCTGCAGAGCAAGAAGCTGACTCACTAAAACGTGAGATCCGTTTAACTCTGCCTGGCGGTCTGTTTATGCCTGTAGAACGCACTGACTTACTGGAGCTACTTACCCAGCAAGATAAAATTGCTAACAAAGCAAAAGACATTTCCGGCCGCGTCATTGGCCGACAACTAGAGCTACCTCAAGTAATTCAAGAGCCATTTATTGCTTATTTACAGCGCTGTATTGATGCAGTGTCACTGTCAAAAGAAGCAATTAACGAACTCGATGATCTGTTAGAAACAGGTTTTAGAGGGCGTGAAGTGGATCTTGTCGCTAAAATGATCGCAGAGCTAGATTCTATCGAAGAAGATACAGATGATTTACAGATTAAGATCCGTAGACAACTATACTCCATCGAATCTGAATTAAATCCTGTCGATGTAATGTTCCTCTACAAGATAATTGAGTGGGTTGGTGACTTGGCAGATCTTGCTGAACGAGTCGGTTCTCGCTTAGAGCTAATGTTAGCTCGCGTCTAATCAAAAGATTATCAAGGTAACAACATGGTTGATGTATTAGTAACCAACGGCCCAGTGCTTATTGGCATTGCGGCGCTATTTGGTTTTTTAATGGCATGGGGTATTGGCGCAAATGACGTAGCCAATGCAATGGGAACCTCTGTTGGTTCAAATGCGATTACAATTAAGCAAGCGATCATTATTGCTATGATCTTTGAGTTTGCTGGTGCGTATCTAGCTGGTGGTGAAGTAACCAGTACGATCCGTAAAGGCATTATTGACTCTGCTTATTTTATCAATTCACCTGAACTACTCGTTTACGGCATGATTTCAGCGCTTCTTGCTGCTGGTATCTGGCTAATTGCAGCTTCTGCATTAGGCTGGCCTGTTTCGACCACTCACTCTATTGTTGGCGCCATTGTTGGTTTCGCTGCGGTAGGTGTTGGTGCTGACGCTGTAGCATGGGGTAAAGTGGGCGGTATCGTTGGTTCTTGGGTTGTCACCCCGGCAATATCGGGCTTTATCGCCTTTATGATATTCCAGAGTGTACAAAAGCTGATTTTCAACACCGATAATCCACTAGAAAACGCTAAACGTTACGTGCCTTTCTACATGGCACTAGCGGGCTTTATGATGTCACTCGTGACAATCACTAAAGGTCTTAAGCATGTTGGTATAAACTTCAGCACTGTTGAGGCGTATGGCTTAGCAACATTGATTGCAATTACAGTTGGTTTTGGTGGCATGATTGCGATTAAGCGTCTTAAAATGGACACTAAAGCAGATCGTCAAACACAGTTTGGTAACGTAGAGAAAGTATTCGCTATCTTAATGGTTGTCACGGCATGTTGTATGGCATTTGCTCACGGTTCTAACGACGTAGCTAACGCGATTGGTCCATTGGCAGCTGTTGTTTCAGTTGTTGAAAGTGGCGGACAAATCAACAGCACTGCACCACTTGTTTGGTGGATTCTACCTTTAGGTGCTGTGGGTATCGTTCTAGGTCTTGCCATCTTTGGTAAGCGTGTAATGCAAACCATTGGTAAAAACATTACTCACCTAACACCAAGCCGTGGTTTTGCCGCTGAGCTTGCTGCAGCCTCAACAGTTGTTATTGCATCAGGCACAGGTCTACCAATCTCAACCACACAAACTTTAGTTGGTGCGGTTTTGGGTGTCGGTATGGCTCGTGGTATCGCCGCAATCAATATGGGCGTAGTGCGTAACATTGTTGTATCTTGGGTTGTCACCCTTCCTGCGGGTGCTGGTCTTTCAATTATATTCTTCTATATCATTAAGAGTATTTTCGAATAACCTTGAGCAACATTCGTTTTACAAAAACGACGTAATCTAAAGGGGAGTTTGATAATTTTTGTATCAAACTTCCCTTTTGCGTTTTATCACTCTTTTGCCACTTGCATTACCCCCTTTAAATCCCTAGCATGTGGGCTAAATTTCGTAGATGAGAATAGATTGGTGTTAAGAATTCTAATTATTGCGGGAATGATGCTACTTTCCCCTTCTTTGCTTGCAGCAAACCAAACGCGCTACATCTCAGATGATGTTTATATCTACCTTCATGGTGGGCCTGGAACACAATTCCGTATTTTAGGCAGCATCGAAGCAGGCCAACCAGTCACTTCGCTTAATGAGACTCAAGGTGATTACAGCAAGATTATTGACGGTAAAGACCGTGAAGGCTGGGTGCAAACAAAAATGCTCAGCGCAAAGACAAGCCTGCGTGTAAAGCTACCTGCGATTCAGGCAGAGCTTAAGCAGACTAAAGCCGATCTCGAAGCAGCATTAAGCAGCAGCGATAACAATGCCCAAGAGCTTAACCAGGTGAAATCTCAACTTGCTGCCGCTCAAAAAGCCTTAGATAGCGCTAGCAACGAACGCGATAGCGCTAAAGCTAAGTTAGCCAGTATCCAAAAGAACGAACGTTTTGAAATGTGGAAGCAAGGTGGCTTTATTGCCATCGGAGGCCTAATTTTAGGTATTGTTCTGGTTTATCTACCTAAGCCACAACGTAAACCGAAAAATCGCTGGTAATAAATCAGCTAAACCGCATATAAAGCCAGCGTTAACCATACGCTGGCTTTTTTATTACCTCCTTCCCGTAATCGCCAGCCAAATATGCCGGAAAGCTGCCAGTAATCATTCAGTAAAACCGCATGTAAAACAGCGTTAACCATACGCAGGCTTCTTTATTATCTCTTCCGTCTCATCACTAACAAAATATGCCTGAAAGTCGCTGGTAATCATTCAGTGAAACCGCATGCAAAACAACGTTAACCATACGCTGGCTTATTTATTATCTCTTCTCCGTAATCGCCAGCCAAATATGCCGGAAAGCTGCCAGTAATAATTCAGTAAAACCGCATATAAAGCCAGTTTGATTAAAACACTGCTTTTTTTATCGCCTCTCCACAGCCCTTATGATATAAGGGCTAGCGCACCTTAACGCCAACCACAATCAAACGCGGATCACAATAAATATTACAATATTGTCATAGGTCACACTTTGTGGTTATAATCGGCGCGCGGAGGCCTTCGATTGTATACAAAAGAATAACAACAGAGGTTTTGTCGCAACACCTTATCCAAGCAATCAGCCCCAGTGGCCTAGATGGAAGCGATTAATATGTTCAAAGCGAGTGAAGTACTAGCTGGTCATTACGATTCAGCCGACCTCAACGAACTGTTCCAAGCGATCAGCGATAACTATATTGTCGATGAAGAGCAATATTTATCTGATTTGATAAAGCTAGTTCCTTCGAGTGATGAAGAGATCAATCGTGTGACGAGCCGTGCACACGAGCTAGTTAGCAAAGTCCGTCAATATGACAAAAAAGGCCTTATGGTCGGTATTGATGCTTTCCTTCAGCAATATAGCTTAGAGACACAAGAAGGCATTATTTTAATGTGTCTTGCTGAAGCCCTGCTTCGTATTCCAGACTCAGATACTGCCGATGCCTTAATCGAAGACAAACTGTCTGGGGCCAAGTGGGATAAACATTTAAGTAAGAGCGATTCAATCTTAGTTAACGCGTCAACTTGGGGGTTAATGCTCACAGGTAAGATCGTTAAGCTTGACCACAATATTGACGGCAAGCCAAGCAGCCTACTAAACCGCTTGGTCAATAAGGTCGGTGAGCCTGTTATAAGACAATCTATGCTTGCAGCCATGAAGATCATGGGTAAGCAATTTGTATTAGGCCGCACCGTTAAAGAAGCACTGAAAAACAGTGTCGATAAGCGCAAACTTGGCTACACCCACAGTTACGACATGTTAGGTGAAGCGGCGTTAACTAAAAAAGATGCACAAAAGTACTTCGACGACTATTCGAGTGCGATTGCCACCTTAGGCGCGCAAGAATACGATACCAGCTATGCCCCTCGCCCAACTATCTCGATTAAGCTTTCAGCCCTGCATCCACGCTATGAAGTCGCCAATGAAGATAGAACGCTAACAGAGCTATATGAAACGCTTATCTTGCTTATCAAGCAAGCGCGTAGCCTTAATGTCGGTATCTCTATCGATGCAGAAGAGATGGACAGGCTAGAGCTGTCATTAAAGTTATTCCAACGCCTATATAACTCAGATGCAGCTAAAGGCTGGGGTCTATTAGGTATCGTCGTTCAAGCATACTCTAAGCGGGCACTACCTGTACTGTGCTGGTTAACGCGTTTATCCAAAGATCAAGGCGATGAAATCCCTCTGCGCTTAGTTAAAGGCGCATACTGGGACAGCGAGCTAAAATGGTCACAAGAAAATGGCGAAGCCGGTTACCCACTTTATACCCGCAAAGCAGGTACCGACGTCTCTTACCTAGCGTGTGCTAGATACTTGTTATCAGATGCGACTCGCGGTGCTATCTACCCACAATTCGCCAGCCATAACGCACAAACCGTTGCGAGCATTACCGATATGGCCGGCGATCGTGACTATGAATTCCAGCGCCTACACGGCATGGGAGAAGAGCTTTACGATACGCTTTTAGCAGAAAGTGGTGTTAAGACCGTACGTATCTATGCCCCCGTGGGCGCGCACAAAGACCTTCTGCCTTACCTAGTACGTCGTCTACTTGAAAACGGTGCTAACACTTCGTTCGTGCACAAGCTAGTTGACCCCAAAACCCCGATTGAGTCATTAGTGGTACACCCACTCACCACACTCAAAGGCTATAAAACCCTGGCTAACAATAGAATCGTCTTACCTGAAGATATCTTTGGTAAAGAACGTAAAAATTCCAAAGGGCTGAATATGAACATTATTTCTGAATCTGCACCATTTTTTGCCGCGATAGACAAGTACAAAGACACCACCTGGTCAGCAGGTCCTTTAGTTAACGGTGAGACCTTGTCTGGCGATACTAAAGAAGTGGTCAGCCCATTCGATACTAATTTAGTTGTCGGTAAGATTGCCTTTGCTAACAATCAAGCGATTGAGCAGGCACTATCAAGCGCTGAAGCTGCCTTCCCAAGTTGGTGTAACACCCCTGTCGAGGTTCGAGCCAATGCATTGCAAAAACTTGCCGACCTACTGGAAGAAAATCGTGAAGAGCTAATTGTCCTTTGCACTCGCGAAGCAGGTAAAAGCATTCAAGATGGTATAGATGAAGTTCGTGAAGCTGTGGACTTCTGCCGCTATTACGCAGTGCAAGCCAAAAAAATGATGGCTAAGCCTGAGTTGCTTCCTGGCCCTACAGGTGAGCTCAACGAGCTATATCTGGAAGGTCGCGGCATCTTTGTTTGTATTAGCCCGTGGAACTTCCCACTTGCCATCTTCTTAGGCCAAGTCACAGCGGCTCTCGCTGCAGGTAATACCGTTATTGCTAAACCTGCCGAGCAAACATCTATCGTCGGTTACAGAGCGACTCAGCTCGCCCACGAAGCGGGTATTCCTAAAGACGTACTGCAGTTCCTTCCGGGTACGGGCGCAACCGTTGGCGCTGCAATTACTTCCGATGAACGTATTGGTGGTGTGTGCTTTACAGGATCAACAGGCACAGCCAAGTTAATCAACCGTACATTAGCCATGCGTGAAGGGCCGATTATTCCATTGATTGCCGAAACGGGTGGCCAAAATGCCATGGTGGTTGATTCAACCTCACAACCTGAGCAGGTCGTTAATGATGTAGTGTCATCATCATTTACTAGCGCAGGTCAACGCTGCTCAGCATTGCGCGTATTGTTCCTGCAAGAAGATATTGCCGATCGCGTACTCGATGTCATGCAAGGCGCAATGGAAGAGTTGACGATTGGTAACCCTAATTCAATTAAAACCGATGTAGGTCCTGTTATTGATGCGACTGCGGCGGCAAACTTAAACGCGCATATCGATCATATCAAGCAAGTTGGTAAGCTCATTAAGCAGGTTGAGTTACCTAAAGGCACTGAAAATGGTTACTTTGTCGCACCGACAGCGGTTGAGATTGATTCAATCAAGGTGTTAGATAAAGAGCATTTTGGCCCTATTTTGCACGTTATTCGTTATAAGTCATCAGAGCTTGAAAGAGTCATTGCCGAGATTAATTCGACTAACTTTGGCCTGACCTTAGGTATCCATAGCCGTAACGAAGGTCATGCACTAAAACTTGCAGACAAAGTCAGAGCGGGTAACGTTTACATCAACCGCAACCAAATTGGTGCAGTGGTGGGCGTACAGCCGTTTGGTGGTCAAGGCCTATCAGGCACAGGACCAAAAGCGGGCGGTCCACACTACCTAACACGCTTTATTACTGAAAAAACCCACACCAATAACATTACCGCAATTGGTGGTAATGCGACTTTATTGTCATTGGGTGATAGTGACGAGTAGTCGCTAAACATTCAGCTGACGATCTTTTAGTTAACTATCTTTCAGTTGAACATATAGACAAGATATTTGTCTGCATAAGAGCCGATTGCCCCCAATCGGCTCTTATATTTCAAGCGTAAATCTCATTATATCTATCAATCAATTCTAGTAAAAAATTTGCATGTTCAGCTAAATATACAGCTGTACTTTCATCACTCTTTAATTAATTGTATATTATTTTAGATAACGCTCTCAAATATTGTAAAATTGATGTACTTAAATAAAATGCTTGCTCTATAATCCTGCTGTTTTCAAGCTGTCTTTTACTCCACCTTTTTAAATTTACTGGTCTAATCAGCTAGTTCTCCCTAATTTTACTAGTGATAAATAAAATGAATCTAACGATAAAACATAAAATTCAACTCGCAGTTTTACTCACTATTGTCGCAATAAGTGCCACTCTTGCTAGCATTTCTACACGCCAACTTAGCGATGATACCGAGGCCGCCATTGCAGCGCGATTCAAACTACAAGCTGAAGCTGTGAGTAATAATATTTTTAGCTGGTTAGACGATAAAAAGCAGGTTGTAAAAGCCAATGAGTCACGCATTCAGCAAGGCTTAGATAGCGACCGAGAATTATTGTTTACCATTAATGGTGGTGGCTTTATCGATGTCTATGCCGGTTTTGATACTGGCGATATCATCTCAGGGGATAAGTCTCAGCCATGGCCAGAAGATTACGATCCTCGCACACGCCCTTGGTATAAGCAGGCTTATACCAGTAGCGAAATGATCACCACGCCGCCCTATATCGATATCACAGGTCAAGCAGTTGTGACCTTGGCACAACGCTTTAATGGCGCAATGAACGGTGTACTTGCCGCTGACTTGAGTATTGGCTTCATTACTGAGCAAATTAACAACCTTAGTATCGACAACGCTGGTTTTGCTTTCTTGTTAGATGAAAATAACAAGATCCTCGCATACCGCGATAGTAGCTACGCCCAACAAGATGCCAGCCGTCTGGCTCAAACGTTAACCCCATCCAATATTGAATCAATCCGCAATGGCTCCGCTATCACCACTATCGAGTGGCAAGATGGTAAAGAGAAGCTAATTCGCTTAACGCATCTGAAGGGTACTAACTGGACCTTAGGTTTAGTTGAAGATAAAACACTTGCCTATCAAATGATTGAACAACAAGTTATCAACTTACTTATGGTAGTTGCTGTGCTTGCATTTATTATCTTAATTATTGCGTCTTTCATTGTTAACCACATGTTTAAGCCGCTGCAGCAATTAACCGATGCGATTGAAACGTTATCAAAAGGTGATGGCGATCTAACCCAACGTTTTGCCGCAAGCAAACAAGATGAAATAGGCCTACTTGAAGCCCATATGAACCGCTTCCTTGAGAGTTTGCAACAGATGGTGAAGGCCATTTCTAGCGATACCGAGCAGTTAATCAAGCAGATTAACGAATCATCAAATATCGCTGCCAAGGCGAGCGAAGGGGTAAATGGCCAGCATCAAGATGTCGATCAAATTGCAGCGGCGATTCATGAAATGTCAGCAACAGCAAACGAAGTCGCTAACCATGCCGAGATGACAGCCAATGCGGCGCAAGTATCGACTCAAGCCTGCATCGAAGGCAATGAGGTTATCGTTAAAAACAGTGACTCAATTGAACTGCTATCTGAGCAGCTTAATGACGCTTCTAAAGTCGTTTCAACACTTGAAGAAAACGCTACAGAGATCAACCAGATCCTATCAACCATTCAGGCCATTGCTGAACAAACGAATCTACTTGCCCTAAACGCGGCAATTGAAGCCGCTCGAGCTGGTGAGCAAGGCCGAGGCTTTGCCGTGGTCGCTGATGAAGTGCGAGTACTGAGTCACCGCACTCAAGATTCAACCGAAGAAATTAGAGCTATGATCGCCACTTTGCAGCAAAACAGCCAACACGCAGTATCATCTATGACGTCTAGCACCAATATTGCTCAGTCTAGTGTCGAATTTGCTAACCAAGCCAAACACAGCTTAGAGCGTATTACAGACTCAATTACAGAAATCAATGATATGGCGACTCAAATTGCCAGCGCCGCCGAAGAGCAACGCGCAGTATCAGAAGACATCAGTCGTAATACTCAAGCAATTAGTGACACCTCAAATGAGTTGTCATGTCAAACCCAAGAGGTCAGCGACAACGCTCAGATGATGCTACAAACCTCTAGTGAGCTAAGCGATCGAGTTTCACGCTTTAAGATTTAATCATCACAACGATAAAGCCCTGTCACATTCAGGGCTTTATCGTCTCGACTCATAGATACAATAATCCCACCAGCCCAGTGACTCCTGAGTGACTCATCAACCATAAAAACGGCTTAACACATCCTTGCACCTGCTATAAGTGTCAACTATAAGTGTCTGTTTTAAGTACCAGCTTTACTGCCTGCATTAATGCCAACTATTGGTGTTAGACATTACTGAAATCATTGGTGTTAGTTATTGATAATTTGAGACAAACTTCTCATCACTGATACATTTAAAATGCTCATTTAAATATCATCGCCTATAATCCGCGCACATTTAACAGGATTATGTCCCCCCAATTTTCGCTCAGCGTAAATGGGCCCTTGTCCGTCAATATAATAATAATGAACCTCAGCATTAAGCACAAAATCCAGCTCGCCGTTTTGGTCGTGATAATCACCATAACCGCAACTCTCGCCTTTATCGCAAGCAAGCAGCTCAACCTGCAAACCGATCAAGCTGTCTCGACTCGGTTCACACTGCAAGCCGAAGCGCTCAACAATAATATTTTTAGCTGGTTAGCAGATAAAAAACGCATCATCAATGCCAATGAGGCGCGCTTAAGCAGTGCACTTAGCGATGATGGTGAATTGGCGCTAAGTATCCAGGCCGGCGGCTTTATCAACCTGTATATGGGATTAGAAAATGGCTTAGTGATCTCTGGCGATAAAAGCGTTGAGATCCCTGCCGACTTTGATGGGCGTACTCGCCCTTGGTATCAAGATGCTTACAACACCCATGACATCATCACTACACAACCTTATGTGGATCTCTCTGGTGATACCGTTGTGACTCTAGCCAAACGCTTTAATGGCGACATTCATGGCGTACTGGCAGCAGATCTGAGTATCGCTTACATCACGCAGCAGATAGCCGATCTAAATATTGCCAATGCGGGTTTTGCTTTCTTACTCGATGAAAACAACAAAATACTGGCCTTTAGAGATAGCGGTTACGCCCAACAAGATGCCAGCCACTTTGCTCGCAGCCTGACTCAGTCAAACATCTCAACTCTGCTTAACAACGGTGACATCACGACCCTAGAGTGGCAAGACGGCGCAGACAAGCTGTTACGCTTGACCCCATTGCAGGGTACCAAATGGACATTAGGCTTAGTCGAAGATAAAGAGCTTGCCTATCAGGCGATAACAAAACAGCTCCAGCAGTGTCTTATTGCTGTGGTTATTCTCGCCTTAGTGATTTTGATTATCGCCTCGGTGATCATCAATCATATGTTTAAGCCGCTACAACAGCTCACCAGCGCCATTGAGTCGCTATCTAAAGGGGACGGTGACTTAACCCAGCGGTTTTCAGCTCACCGTCAAGATGAAATAGGCATGCTTGAGCGCCATATGAATCGGTTCCTAGAGAGCTTACAGCTGATGATTCAAGCCATTTATAATGATACCCAAATGCTAATCAAGCAGATCAATGAGTCATCAGACATTGCGGTGCAAGCCAGTAACGGTGTCAATGCTCAACATCAGGATGTGGATCAAATTGCCACTGCAATTCATCAAATGTCAGCGACTGCGAGCGAAGTCGCCAATCATGCAGAGATGACCGCCAATGCAGCTCAAATTTCAGCTAAGGCTTGTCAGGAAGGTAATGAGGTTATCGTTAAGAACAGTGATTCAATTGAACTGCTATCAGAGCAGCTCAGCGACGCATCGCAGGTTGTATCAGCACTTGAAGCGAATGCCACAGAGATTAATAAAATTCTCTCAACCATTCAGTCAATTGCCGAACAAACCAACCTACTGGCGCTCAATGCCGCAATTGAAGCGGCACGAGCCGGTGAGCAAGGTCGAGGCTTTGCCGTGGTCGCCGATGAAGTGCGGGTACTGAGTCATCGCACTCAAGATTCAACCGAAGAGATCCGTGCCATGATCGCCACCTTGCAGCAAAACAGTCAGCAAGCTGTCGCCTCAATGGCCTCCAGCACAGGTATTGCGGATAGCAGCGTCGAGTTTGCTAATCAGGCCAAACAAAGCTTACTGCGCATCACCGATTCAATCACCGAAATTACCGATATGGCAACACAGATAGCCAGTGCCGCTGAGGAGCAGCGTGCGGTATCTGACGATATTAGCCGTAATACTCAAGCGATAAGTGATACATCGCACCTATTGTCCTCTCAAACCCAAGAGGTCAGTGATAATGCACAGATGATGCTACAAACCTCTGGTGAGCTAAGCGATCGAGTATCACGCTTCAGGATTTAATCTTCGCAATAATTTAAGCCTTGCCAACAAAAAGCCCAGATCCACTGGGCTTTTTGTATTATTGACAGAGCTTTTCTACTTAGCTATTTTTCGCTACCAATTAACCTAAGCGCTTAAACAGGCTAGCGTAGTAAGCATCACTCTCAAGCAGTTCACTATGAACACCACTCATGCGAATTGCCCCCTGATCCATTAAATGAATCGCATCCATCTTATTCATCGCAGTAAGGCGGTGGCTAATCATCAACATGGTTTTACCTTCGGCAAACTCGAACAACAAGCGGAGGATTTCACGCTCGGTACGCTTATCCAGGCCCTCTGTTGGCTCATCTAACAGTAAGATTGGTGCATCGCGTAATAAGGCTCTTGCCACACCAATGCGGCGCTGTTCACCACCCGATAATTGACGTCCGCCCTCCCCGAACCAAACATCTAAAGGCTTTTCAGCTTGTAATAAACTCTGCAAACCCACCTTTTTCAGTACAGCAATCAACTTGTCATCATCTTTACGGGTCGCGCCAGGGATCGCTATGGCTAAGTTGTCACGCAGGCTGCCACTGAAGAGATAAATGCGCTGACTGACCACTGACATAGATTGCCGTAATTGCTGCTCGGTATACTCACTCGCATCAAGGCCATCAATACAGACTTGGCCTTTATTAGGTAACCATTCTCGAGTCAGTAATGATAATAGGCTCGATTTTCCACAGCCCGTTTGCCCAAGAAGCGCCACCTTTTGACCCGCTGGGATCTTGAGGTTTAATCCCTTTAGTACAGTTTGCTCATCAAGGTAGCCAAACTCAATGTCGTTAAACTCGATATTTCCAGCTGATATTTCTGCCGTTTGGCTTGATGTAAATGTGACGCTTGGCGTTTGTTCAACCACCTCATTTAACCTTGTTGCTGCTGAGCTACAAGCTGATAAATGCTGGAAAGCGCCAGCGAGCGGCATCATCATCTCAATGGTTGCCATGGTTAAAAATACCACCATGGCAAGCCTTGGGCCCGGCGGTACCGCACTGCCTACACCCGACGCGGCTAAGTACAGCATCAATAACACCGCAAAACCGTGGCACAAAATCAAACAGGCTTGGCTTAATGCCGTGACTCGATTCATCGCATTTTGGCTATTGATCATCATGCTTTGCGCTTGATTAAGCCTGTCTCTATAAGCCTTCTGCGCGCCAAATAGAGTCAGTTCAGCCTGACCTTGTAAGTACTCCAGTAACTGTACTCGTAGTACTCGCTTGGTTTCTAGCTGGGCAATGCCTGGCTTACGCCCAAGAAAATAAAAGGTCGTTGGCAGCAATAACCAAACAGCGAGCAACACGCCACATAAAGTGCGGGCAAGCTCAGGATCAAAGTGGCCCACGAAAAAGTACAACGCCAGCATCATCAACAGTGATGCCGCTAACGGTGTGATTAACCTAAGATACAAGTGATCTAAGGTATCGATATCAGCAACCAAGCGATTAAGCAGATCGCCTTGGCGCACGCCCTGTAGGTTCTTGGCGCTCAGCGGGAGTAACTTATTCCATACCCAGCAGCGTAAGTCGGTAAGTAAGCTAAAGGTGGCTTCGTGTGTTGCTAGGCGCTCACCATAACGGCTTGCTGTGCGCACAATCGATAAAAAGCGCACTCCACCAGCTGGAGTAAAGTAGTTAAACATCTGCGCCGTTAGCACTGTTAATCCGGCAACTGCCGCCGCAGATAAAAACCAACCCGATAACGACAATAATCCAATACCAGCCATTAAGGTTGTCACACTTAAAAATAGTCCAATAAACATCATGAACCATTGGCTTTTAAAACGCTTGATATAGGGAAAGAGTGCTCTCATGACTTGGCTCCCTCTGACATATTATTCACTAGCGCTGCAGCATCAAACTCGCTCACGCTACTGGCTTCATCAAGCATCTGTTTAAACGTGCCGGCCTGAGTGGCAAGCTCAGTATAATTACCTTGCTGGACTATTAAGCCGTTATCTATCACCAAAATGTTATCCATCGCACTCAAGTTCTCGAGTCTATGAGTGACCATCACACATACCACGCCTTGCATAGCTTGGGTCAGTGTAGATTGTACCGCTTGCTCACTTAAGCTATCTAAACTGGCCGTTGGCTCATCGAGGATATACAGCTTAGCTTGCTGACCCAGTGCACGAGCAAGGGCTATTCGCTGCGCCTGCCCCACCGATAATCCCGCCGTTTGTTCCTGGATTGGATACGCTAACCCTAGCGGTTGCTGCTCGACAAAATCGAGGATCTGCGCCTTTGCTAACAAGCTATAAATAGCCTCATCAGATAACTCACGACCCATGGCGACATTGTCACGCAAACTGCCATGAAACAGCTGCGGCTCTTGCCCGAGCCATGCCAACTGCTTGCGCCAATCCTCCAGGGCTAACTCACTTAACTGTGTACCAGAGATCCGCAGCTCCCCTTGATAGGGTAGAAAACCGAGCAAGGCATTGAGTAAACTGGTTTTGCCAGCGCCGCTCGGGCCCACGATGGCCACATGCTCGTTAGCTTTGATCTGGAAACTAACAGGCCCGAGTAACAAACTGCCATCTAGGCTATAAACAGATAAATCTTTAGCTTCAATCTCTATCTTGTCGTCAACTGGCTTATTACCACCAAACTGCTCGGTTGGGTGGTCGAGCAATGTCATCAACTCTTCTGCCGCACCGATAGCCTGTGCTTTAGCGTGATAATGAGTGCCCATATCTCTTAGTGGCTGGTAAAACTCAGGCGCCAAGATCAACACAAATAAACCGGTAAACAAACTGATTGAAACGCCATAATGACCAAAGTTCAAATGACCTAAATAGCTAAAACCAAAGTAAACCGCCATTACTGCAATAGATACTGCCGCAAAAAACTCCAGTACCGCTGAGCTTAAAAATGCCATTCGCAGCACAGCCATAGTGCGTTCACGAAACTCTTCCGACGCCTTGCGGATCACTCTTGCTTCTTTCTCACCTTGGTTAAATAACTTGAGCGTCGACAAACCTTTTAATCGGTCCATAAAATGGCCACTTAAACGTGCTAACGCGCTAAAATTTTTGCGATTCGCATCTGCAGCGCCCATGCCGACTAAAATCATAAACATAGGAATAAGCGGCGCGGTGGCCAATAAAATCAGACCAGCGGCCCAGTTAATAGGGAATACCGCCACGAGGATGATTAGTGGAATGAAACCGGCCAACACCACTTGTGGCAGATAACGTGCGTAGAAATCTTGTAGATCTTCGACTTGCTCAAGCACTATGCTAGCCCAGCTTCCCGCGGGTTTACCTTTAATAAAGGCAGGCCCGAGTAGCGCTAACTTATCAAGCACTGCTGCGCGCATCTGTATTCTTAACCTAGCGCCAGCCTGAAAACTGGCACGCTCGCGGGCAAAGGCAAGCACCCCACGCACAACCGTCAGCAGTAACAGAGCCAAAAAATGGTCGATAAAATCGGACTTGGGCAGCTCATCAATAATGATCCCTTGAAGAACCGTCGCGATAAGCCACGCCTGACACATCAAGCTTAGCCCGGTTAACACACCAAAAAAAACTGACAAATTTAAGTAAAATCCACAGGCTTTTTTCTGTAACTTTAGCCATTTAGTAAGCTTTTTCTCTACTGTTTTATCCATGTGATTCCAGACTAAAGACAACTTGGGGATGAGTGGATGCTTTGCTCTTTACTGTGGCAAACCCAACATAAGCACGTTATTAAAGACTTTAACGTATCGCCTAAGTTCAATCACCCTTGAGCAAAAAACGAGAATGCATCTCAATATTGCCTGAGTATCGCAGGCATTAATCGCAGAATAAAACATCTATGCTGTAAATGTTATCGGACTCACAAAAATTGAGCTAGATCAATAAACCAAGCAGAAGACGATAGATATAAATTGCGATTTAAATACAAAAAAACCGCACTAAGCTAGGCTCATTGCGGTTTAAAGGTTGATTTAGAACGAGCTAAATCAATTAACGATTAACATCGTTATCGATAGGAGATTAACGCTCTGCGTCAGACTCGTAATCTGAGTTATCGTCATCATAATCACTTTTAGGCGCAGCAGCTTCACGTGCACTGCGCCATACTTCTGCAGCTTGCTCTTTTGCATCAGCAGCTTCGTTACGCTCATCACGTGCCTTAGCCTTACGCTCGTTACGCTTGACTAAGTTTTCTAAGAATGACTTAAGCTCAGTCTCACCCCAAGCTTGCGCTTCAGCTTCTGTAGCAAAACCTTTCTTACTCTTAGAAACAACGATCTTTCTCGCTGTTTGACGACGAGTGATTTGGCCAGTCCACGTTGCGCCATCTGCTACTATGCGAAAATCATACTTCTTAGTTTGTGTCATGTTACTTTTTATCCTAACAATAATTCTAATACTTGAGCCAAACACACTGTTGGGCCGAATAAACCTATTAAATATAGATCAATTCGCCAACGATATTGGTGAGCTCAATCAATACGCAAGAACAACAACCTAAGCATCACTCTCACGTTCATAATTCTGTTTCTAAACCGCACTGCCAATGTTCACCTTACACTGCAATACGCTTTACTTCATTCCCAACTCTAATTCACACAGCTTACAATTAAGCTTATAACCAAGCATGGCATTTCTACCCTCTTGATCTGTCACCCAATCTCGCCGCTCCCATGGAGGACGATGACGAACATGCTGAGTATGACCGCAAGACAAATTGGCAACCCAATGATCTTCATCATCTTTATGATAACTCACGATAGGCTGCAGCATGACAAACCGCCGAATTAGGTAAAATAGTTACCTAGAATTTACTGGTAAAAATCGGTAGATGAACTTTCAGGGGCGCGAGATTAACACATGCAGCGCTGATACAACATCTTTTAATTGCCCAAAAATCACACAATCGACGTTTTTTTTCAAAATTAGCCCATTTCAGTGCGTAACAGTTATCAATCCAGCCCAATATCTCCAGCCTAGAATCAATTTAGTGCCATACTCTTTATAACGTGGTTATTTGGTCAGTGATTGCTTAATAATTAGCGCTTTTTAAGCAGATCCTGTAAGCTGCACGGCCGCCAGCATCCGCAGGCCCCCTAAAACCGCTGCCAGTCGTACTTTAACGCCTATTTCGCAGCCGAAATGAGACCTATCTATGAGTTTTGCCTCACTGGGCTTATCAGCCCAAATTTTGAAAGCCGTTGCCAACAAAGGTTATGACACTCCTTCACCTATTCAGGCACAAGCAATTCCAGCCGTACTTGAAGGTAAAGACGTGATGGCCGCTGCGCAGACCGGTACAGGTAAAACAGCAGGCTTTACCCTGCCATTGCTAGAGTTACTTTCAAAAGGCACTAAGGCACCAGCAAAACAAGTACGCGCATTGGTATTAACACCCACTCGTGAGCTAGCCGCTCAGATTGGTGAAAGTGTTGAAGTCTATGGCCAATTTTTACCTCTGAAATCTGCGGTAATATTTGGCGGTGTTGGCATTGGCCCACAAATTTCTAAACTTAACCGCGGCGTTGATATTCTGGTTGCGACACCAGGGCGTTTACTCGACTTATATAATCAACGTGCAGTGAGCTTTAGCCAGCTCGAAGTATTGGTACTTGATGAAGCCGATCGCATGTTAGACATGGGCTTTATTCACGACATCAAAAAGATCCTGGCGATTCTGCCGGCTAAGCGTCAAAACTTGATGTTCTCAGCCACTTTCTCTGATGAAATTCGTCAACTCGCTAAAGGCTTAGTGAACAATCCTGTAGAGATCTCGGTTACCCCACGTAACGCGACCGCTAACACGGTACAGCAGTGGATTTGCCCAGTCGATCAGGGTCAAAAAGCCGCTGTTTTAGTCCAGCTAGTTAAGCAGAACAATTGGCAACAAGTATTGGTATTTAGTCGTACTAAGCACGGTGCAAACCGTCTTGCCAAGAATCTTGAAGCAAAAGATATTACTGCTGCTGCTATTCATGGTAATAAGAGCCAAGGCGCAAGAACCAAAGCTTTGGCTGACTTTAAGAGTGGCGCTGTGCGAGTGCTTGTGGCCACCGACATCGCTGCACGTGGCCTTGATATTGACCAACTGCCGCAAGTGGTGAACTTTGACTTACCAAATGTGCCAGAAGATTATGTGCATCGTATTGGCCGAACAGGTCGTGCTGGCGCTTCTGGCCATGCTGTATCGCTCGTTAGCAGCGAAGAGATTAAGCTGCTACGTGACATTGAGTTACTGATCAAACAGAACTTAGAGCGACGCCCTGTTGAAGGTTTTGAACCCACTCATGGCTTGCCAGAAACAGACTTAACGGGTAAATCACATGGGCAAAACAAAGGCCCACGTAATGGTGGTCAAGGCCGAGGTAACGAACGTTCTCGCAGCCCACATAAAGGCGCTAACTCGGGCGGTGCTAGCAATAAATCACCAAACCCACGTCGTCAAGGCAATGCGCAAAGCAGCGAAGGTGTGAAGGTTGAGCATAAAGATGGTCAACGCAGCGGCGAAATGGCACGTGGCCACCAGCCAACCGAAAACAAACCTAGACGTCAGCGTCGCCCTAACGCTGGCAGCTCTGCTAATGGTAATCCAAGCAATGGCGGCCCAGAGCGCAGCCAAAGCAAGCCATCGGGTCAGCGTCGTTCTCATTCAAATAGAAGTGCTAATAAGCCAAGCCAAAATAGCTAATATTTAAACTGGCCAGCAACAGATACAATGACCAAGACTCTCCATCCGTGGGTCTTGGCATTAGCGCCTTTGGCATAAGTGCTCCAGGCACAAATACCAAGACTACCCATAGGTGTTCGTATTAGCGCCCTTAGCATAAGGCTCTTGGCATAAATACCAAGACTACCCATCGGTGTTCGTATTAGCGCCCTTGGCATTAGCGCCCTTGGCATAAGTGCTCCAGGCACAAATACCCAGACTACCCATCCATGGGTCTTGGCATAAGTGCTCCAGGCACAAAAAAGCAGCGCCTAAGCGCTGCTTTTTTTATACCTAAAGCCACACCCAAATGCGCTTAACGCATTTCCCATGCACGGTATGAACGGCCTTTTAGCTTACCGTTAGTAATTTTATGCAGGGCTTTTTTAGCCACTTTACGGTTAACCGCCACGTAAGCGCGCATATCGGTAATTTTGATTTTACCGACTTCAGAGCCCTCAATACCATCCTCGCCCGTTAATGCACCAAGAATATCACCAGGACGCAATTTCTGCTTTTTACCACCATCGATTTGCAAGGTGATCATCACAGGTTGTACCGGGAAGGTATCTAACAAGTGCTCTGATGGCAGCGCTTCATTAACGATATCACGCTCAAGATAATCTTCGAGCAATGCAATCTTGTAGCCATCTTCATCATTGTAAAATGTGTGCGCCGAACCTTTACTGCCCGCACGGCCTGTACGACCAATACGGTGAATATGTACTTCAGTGTCGTAAGCCACGTGATAGTTAATCACAGCGTCCAATGCGTCGATATCAAGGCCACGCGCCGCAACATCGGTTGCCACCATGATAGACACACTCTTATTGGCAAACTGCAATAAGGTTTGGTCTCTATCTCTTTGCTCTAAATCACCGTGTAGAGCAACAACGCTAAAGCCGTCATTCTTCAATTGCGCAGCAACATCTTTGGTTTCACGCTTGGTATTACAAAACACCACAGCACTTTCAGGGCGGTATTGCAGCAGCAATAACTTCAACGCTCGCATGCGGTCGTTGTTATTACCAACCTCATAGAAGTGTTGTTCGATGGTGCTTGTTGCATGAGTCGAAGCCACTTTAACCAATACGGGTTTGAACATGATCTTATCTGCAATAGACTGGATCTGCTCAGGGAATGTCGCACTAAACAGTAGCGTCTGGCGCTCTATCGGCATACGCTCCATGATGCCTTCAAGCTCAACCTGAAAGCCCATCTCTAACATACGGTCAGCTTCATCGAGCACTAAAGTATGTACATTGTCTAGATCTAAGCGGCCGCGATCTAAGTGATCGATAATACGGCCTGGCGTACCAACAATAATGTGCGCGCCATGTTCTAATGAGCCAATTTGTGGCCCCATTGGTACACCGCCACAAAGGGTCAGTACTTTAATGTTATGGATACCACGAGCAAGTGTACGGATCTCTTTTGCTACTTGGTCAGCAAGTTCACGAGTTGGGCATAAAACCAGTGCTTGAATGCGAAAACGTTTAACGTCTAATTTGTGCAGTAAGCCCAAACCGAACGCTGCTGTTTTGCCTGAGCCAGTCTTACCTTGGCCAATGACATCTTCGCCATTAAGAATGGCAGGTAAGCTTTGCGCCTGAATCGGTGTCATCGACTCATAACCCATCGTTTTTAGGTTATCGAGTAATTCAACCTTAAGGTTAAGGCTTGAGAATGGCGCTTGGCCATCGGTGTTTGGGACTGATTGAGTCAAAGTATCTTTCCTAAGTATTCACTGCTGTTTAGGGCCGTTTACCCTCTAGGACTCGATACCTTAATCAGGTTCATCAAATCGCGCTTGGCAGTGATAAAATCATGGTGACAAGGCTCCAAACCATCAGGAGCAAAAGTTGTCGTTTGCTATCGCTATAAATTATAGCGCGCTATTGTAGCAGTTATTCTTTTAGTTGCAGCATGTCGAATATAGGATAACTAATAAATATATCGCTATCGCAGCCTTTTACGGCCTTTAGCGCCGAGTTTGGTTAACTTGGTGCCTCTATTACCTCGGCCGCAATAGCCCTGATGTAAATGAGCAAGCTCCTAACAACAAAATCCTAGCCACAAAAAAGCTGGCTATGTTTGCCAGCTTAATATTAGTCGTATCGAGGATGATTGCCGCATCAAATTTGCCAAGAGTGCATAGATAGTGCAAACAACTAATGTCAGTTACAGATCCTCGCCGCGTAGTGTTGCGCTTAATCTATCAACCCACCAATCAACCGCATCTCTAGCATCGTCGGTTGAGTCAATCATGGTGCTAAAGTCTTTACCGCCCGCTTTTCGGTCAATCACAGCCACGATAGGCTTACCCGTTTGCGCATCGCTAAGCATAAGCTCTATCGTCGCACTACCCACATTGGTATGCTCGCCAGTCACTACCTTTGAAATACTTGAGATCCCAAGCCCAAAAGGCAAAATACTGCTAGTGACGGCTAAAATTGGATTCGGGGTTTCAATATTGGTTAACGCCACGCTGACTCTAAGTGTTTTAGGCGCTTCACCTTTAGCGAGGGTTTGCTCCAGTTCAGTTTGGTTGATGATCTTAAAACGCTGACTGGCTTTTTGCTTAATTTTACTGATTAGATAACGTGAAACCTCAACAACATCCTCATCATCTAAGTTGTCGTAACGGGTTTTATCATCTAAAACTAACCAAGCTTGGTCAACGATGACGCTATCGTACTGACTAAGGATTTGATTAAGGTCGCTAACACTTTTTATTTTAGGTTGCGCCCAAATAAGGTCACTTCCACCGTCAGGGCCGGGTCGAAAATCGTCAAATGAACTAAACATCTGCGATGTTTCTATAATCCTGGATGGTGCCACAACCCGTTAGCAATAAAGTCAAACCCAGCAAAAATAGTCGTGTCACAGTCATGGTCTTTACTCACTTTAAGTCGATGCTAACCCGCCTGTTAGCAAATAATGAGCAAAGTTTACACCAACACACCAATAAAACACAGTAGAGCACACAATATGACAAACAGCACAGTACACAACCGTACACTCGCATTCCCATCTAAAAAGGTTGATCTATGGTTCAGCGACTTCGATTAATCTGGATTAAATACACCAATAACTGCACCGCTGGCTTTTTTAGCCACTTTTTCTTCTGTCTGTTGCTCACGATAATCGCACTCAACACACTCTACGGTTTCAATACCATTTTCTTTAAATAACACGATTGATTCTTTTGCTTGGCACTTCGGGCATTTAGCACCTGCTACAAAACGTTTCTTCACTTTTTTAGTTGTTGTCGTTGTTGTCATGATTTAAATTCCTTTACACATATGCCTAACATTTTGCCACAAAAGCTGCGTCATGACCGTACTTTTCTAGGATTCACCATAGAAGTAACCATGGGTTCTAAGCTATTATCTGTCCCCAATATTTGCTGTTACTCTGACATAAAGCCGACCTCAATGATCACCATCACTCAAGCTCAACTCGTTCGTGGCTCGAAAACCTTGCTCGATGAAACTTCATTAACCGTCTACCCTGGCCACAAAGTCGGTCTGGTTGGAGCAAACGGCAGCGGAAAATCTTCATTACTTGCGCTTATCTTGGGCAAAATCCATCTTGATAAAGGTGAGTTTACTATGCCTAGCGGTTGGCAGATGGCCACTGTGGCGCAGGAAACACCCGCACTTGACGTCTCAGCCATTGAATATGTCATTGATGGCGATACAGAATACCGCGAACTTGAAGCACTGCTGCATGCTGCACAAGAGGCCGACGATGGCCATAAAATTGCGCTCTTGCATGGCAAAATTGATGCGATTGGCGGTTATGCCATTCATTCTCGCGCCGCAAGCTTACTCGCCGGCCTAGGCTTTAGTGAGCAAGAGCAGCGCAATCCAGTGAAGAGCTTCTCGGGTGGTTGGCGTATGCGCTTAAACTTAGCTCAAGCACTATTGTGCCGCTCAGACCTACTGCTTCTCGATGAGCCAACCAACCACTTGGACTTAGATACCATGTATTGGTTAGAGGGCTGGATTAAAGCTTATCAAGGTACGCTTATTCTTATCAGTCACGACCGCGACTTTATCGACGGCATTGTCGATGAAATCGTTCATGTCGAAAATACTAAGCTGAACTATTACAAAGGTAACTACACCTCCTTTGAGCGCGTGCGTGCAGAACGGATGGCGCAGCAACAAGTGGCATTTGAACGTCAGCAAAAAGAGCGCGCTCATATGCAGTCTTTTGTTGACCGTTTCCGTTATAAAGCCAGTAAAGCTAAGCAGGCTCAAAGCCGCTTAAAAGCGCTTGAGCGTATGGCCGAGCTCTTACCATCACAAGCTGATAGCCCTTTCCACATGGCTTTTAGAGAACCTGAAGCCCTACCCAATCCTCTGGTGACCATGGAGCAAGTCTCTATCGGTTACGGTGAAACTGAGATCCTAAAAAAGGTACATCTCAACCTTGTTCCTGGTGCTCGTATCGGTTTATTAGGTCGCAACGGTGCGGGTAAGTCGACTCTGGTAAAGCTACTGTCGGGTGAGCTGTCACCGATGAAAGGCAAATATGAGACAAACCCAGGCTTAAATATCGGCTATTTTGCCCAGCACCAGCTGGAATTTTTAAGCTTAGATGACTCACCACTGCAGCATATGGTGCGCCTAGCCCCAAATACCAAAGAGCAAGAGTTACGTAACTTTTTAGGAGGCTATGGCTTTAATGGTGATATGGCTTTAGCGCCAGTTAGACCTTTCTCTGGTGGTGAAAAGGCGCGTTTAGTATTAGCGCTTTTGGTTTGGCAACGTCCTAACCTATTGCTACTCGATGAACCGACCAACCACTTAGACTTAGAGATGCGTCATGCGCTAACCATGGCACTACAGACCTTCGAGGGCGCAATGATTATCGTCTCGCACGATAGACACTTATTACGCTTAAGCTGCAGCGACTATTACTTAGTCGACCAAGGCGAAGTAAAAAGCTTTGAAGGTGACTTAGATGATTACCATCAATGGTTGCTTGATGCGGCAAAAACCGCAGGCAAAGAGGAAGACAGCGACGCGAGCACGCCGATTCAAGATAAAAAGCAGCAAAAGCGCTTAGAAGCCGAACTTAGACAAAAGCTGTCGCCACTTAAAAAAGTGCAGACTAAGCTGGAGAAAGAGCAGCAAAAAGCCAACGACCGTTTAAAAGAACTTGAAGGGATGCTAGCTGACACCAGCCTTTATGATGCCGATAATAAGGCTAAGCTTACCCAAGTGTTAGCCGAACGAACCACGCTTACCCAAGGGTTAGAGGAAAGCGAAATGGAGTGGCTAGAGATCCAGGAAGAAATTGAAAGTATTGAACAAGGTGTTCGCACTGAAATCTAACAAGAACCATAATTAATACCATTGAGTATAAGGGAAGCATTGCTTCCCTTTTTATTTGTCATACCATAGGTATCAATCTTCAACGATTATTTAGGCAACTGAACTTAATGACATTAGTAGATAACCTTCCCCCCAGCTTGTGGAGCGATTGCGATGCCATCTATGAGCAACACCAAAGCCTGTGTTTGCAGTTACAAGATGCCCACCAGCTCAACGTCAATCTATTGCTATTAGCGATTTGGCTCGATAAACAGCAGCACACTCTTGCGTTACCTCATTGGGAGAGGCTGCAGCAAACGATGTTTACATGGGAACAAAAGCTCTTACTGCCCTTTCGAAAATTAAGACGCCTAGGTAAAAACCAGCTTGAGAGTTCGGAATACCAACAGATGCTAAGCGTAGAGTTAATGCTAGAGCGTAAGTCTCAGGCGATGATTTCTAACACACTGCAAGCTATGCCATTAGAGTCGAATGACACAGGCCAAGGCGCAAATAATGTAAGCGACTATCTGAGCATATTTAACCTCAAAAGCGCTCACTATCCCTCATTGCAACTCAAAAGCGAGTAATACTCGCCGTTTTACATAACATGGTAGTTATGTTGTTAATCTCTCAGCCAACCGCGTCGCGTTTCTTGCGGTCATACCGTAAATAGACAGCTGTGGATTCGCGCCTAAGCTCGTCGGGAATATTGAACCATCCATCACCGATAGATTATCGAAGTAGTGCGACTCACCAAAGCTGTTCACCATCGACATGTTAGGATCTTCTCCCATTGGGCAGCCCCCCATGACATGCGCTGAGGCGACAACCGTTTTCAGTGGTGCGAGATCCATATTCTTTATGGCTTTCTTGGCCTCATTCCAGCTCGAAAGATACGGCATGCCTTCACTAATAGGCAGTACTTGCTGCGCACCTGCGGCAAATTGCAGCTCTGCCATACTCGCGTAAGCTCGCCTTGCTGCACGCCAAAAAGCTTCTGTGAGCGGGTAATCGAGTGTAAAGCCATGCTCGGTCAATTTAACCTGCCCGCCTTGGCTGTTTTCATGATAACCATCGCGAACCAATGCGATGGTCACTTGCAGTTGATTGAACTTCTCCATTAAATCCGCGTGACTTTTGCCATAACCAATGGTTTTTGAAGCGATCAAAATTGGATGAATTGGCGGGACTTCAAGCTTATAACCGAGTTCACCATCCGCGCCATTTTGCCATACAAACTGATCTGAATAGATGGATTGTGGTGCACCGCTGTGGCCATTAATTGGATCGCTAAACACGGCCCCGCTCAATAAGGTCGGATGTAGGAAAGTACGTTTACCAATAATTTCATGGGGATCAGGCAACTTAGATCGCAACATGATGGCCGGAGTATGTATGGCTCCCGCCGACAAGATATAATGTTTTGCCTTAAACATCAGTTCAACCGGTAACGGCTGCATGTTGCTATCAACCGCTTGAGCTTTTACCGCAAAAATTTTGTCATTATGATGCTCAAGTTTCATCACTTTAGCTTGACTCACTAACGTCGCACCGCGATCGAGCGCCGCAGGTATGGTGGTGACCAACATCGACTGTTTAGCATTGACTGGGCACCCCATGCCGCAGTAACCTGTATTCCAACAGCCTTTAACATTGCGCTTTATGACGGTGTAGTCCCAACCGAGCGTTTCACATCCCTGCTTTAATGCTTGGTTATTACGGTTTGGATCATAGGCCCATTGACTAATGTTAAGCCGCCGCTCCATTTTCTCAAACCATGGATCGAGTTCCTGACGAGAAAGCCCCACCACAGATTTGGCTTGAGCCCAATATTCAAGTGCTGGTTCTGGCGTGCGGATAGACGTTGTCCAGTTAACCGTTGTTGAACCGCCTACTGCACGCCCCTGAAATATGCCAATAGCCTTATCGCTTGTCTTCATTCCAGCCGCTTGATGATACAGATCCGGATAGGCGACACGCTCTTCCATGACAAAGTCTTTCGAAGATTTAAGCGGGCCTCCTTCAACGATAATCACTGATAGGCCAGCCTCGGTGAGAATTTCTGCTGCGACCCCGCCGCCCGCGCCACTCCCCACAATCACAACGTCAGCTTCTAAAGTTTGGTTTTGAGTCAGCTTAGCCGCATTAATATGTGCCCAGCCAGACTCTAAGCCCGTTACAATAGGATCTTCAATGGCCACAAGCTACCCCTTACCCAGCGTGTTGATTAATAACATCAGTTCATATCCTCAAGGAAAGTTGGCTTGGCATAATGTAAGCGGCTCCAATGTTCTGGGTTGGAGTAATAACTCGCCATCACTAATTCTCGCAATCCTTGATAAGCTGTCACCATCATGTCGATGAAGCTTGTGCGCCAATTTTGTAGCATCTCAATCAACTCAGGCTGTTTACGTAACATCAAAGGAGTCATACTGCCGGTCAAAATCAATAGACCTAAGCGTCCTTCGAGCATTTCAAGTAGTTGTTCAAGTTCTGCCTGGCTTTCTTGAGGAAGAATAGAAATAGTGTGCTCGATGGCATCTAAGGTACGATTTATCGCGTCACGCTTTAGTGTGGCAACTTCAGGCAAGGCGCCATCTAAAAACACCGGCACTAGCACGCTAAATAACAATCGATGCTTGTCATCAAGTTCTTTATTAACGCGGACATAATCCGACGAGTAATAATTAACTCCCAGCGCTAAACAGGCTGTCCCTGCTAATGCGGTCGTGATAAAAGTACGTCGTTCCATCGCGCCCTCTATTGTTATTAAGTACTTATAATTACGTGCTTATCATTGAGTGATTCTGAGTGTTTTAGCGCTAAAATATCCTCACTTACGCTGTCATTTAGATGCTGATTTACCCCGTCACTAAACGAAAAACTAAACAAATAACTCCGCGAGTCACTTTAGCCAGTTATCAGCCTTACAGCTGGAAACAAAGTCGATAAATGGTCTGATTACAATCTATGCTACACTCTGCTCACAATAACAATTAAACACACGTTTTAATTTTCAGCAATAGCCAATTATTATGAAGCCAACTTTTTCACCCCCTTGGTGGGCTAAAAACCCCCATGTTCAGACGATTCTCCCGGTACTCACCAAAGTGGACAGACCACAGTTAGATCGCGAAAGATTAGAACTGAGCGACGGTGATTTTATCGATCTAGACTGGCAAGGTACACCTGAAAACCATCGAGCTATTCTGGTCATTATTCATGGCTTAGAGGGCAGTGCAGAGTCGCACTATGCACGTCGCATACTGACGGCCAGCAAGGCAATTGGTTTATGTGCGGTTGTGCATCATCACCGCAGCTGTTCAGGGGAGCTTAATAGACTCGCTCGTGGTTATCACAGTGGTGATACTCAAGATCTTCAAACCACTTTACAACATTTAAAAGCACACCATCCAAACAGCCCACTGCTAGCGGTAGGATATAGCTTAGGTGGAAATGTTTTAGTTAAGTATCAAGGTGAGCAACAGCAACAAAGTTTAATCGATAAGGCCGTTGCAATCTCTGCTCCACTGCAGCTCGGGTCTTGTGCGAACCGACTGGAAAAGGGCTTCTCCAAAGTTTACCAAAGCTACCTAATTAAACAGCTGCAACAGAAAATGCGCGGCAAGTTATCAAGACCAGAACTCGCAGCAGTGATGCCAATTAACCATAAAGATATTGAGCAGCTCAATACCTTTTATGCCTTTGACGATAAGATCACGGCGCCACTCCATGGCTTTAACGATGTCGAAGACTATTACACCCGCGCTAGCGGCTTACCTTATTTAAGTTTGATTGCGAAGCCAACGTTAGTTATACACGCTAAAGACGATCCGTTTATGACCGACGCTGTCATCCCAAGCAACAATCAATTGTCTAATCAAGTACAATATGAACTACACGATAATGGCGGCCATGTGGGCTTTATAAACGGTGGCAGCCCTTGGCGACCTAAATATTATCTTGAACAGCGTGTATTGAATTTTTTAACTTCAGCGGAAACCTCAAAATGTTAGTTCCTTACGAATCTTTGTCGCAGTTACCTAGCGATACCTTTGATAACCTCATCAAAGAATACCTTATCAGCCAAGTTGAAGATGGTAGCTTTTCCGGCGATGGTCAGCACAGCATGGAAAAGGCTATTGTTCAATGTAAAGCGGCCCTCAAACAAGGTATTTTAGTCGTAGAGTACAGCGAAGAAGAGGAGTCAATTGGCATTAGGCGTAAAGAGGATATTGTCATTCACGACATGAACTACCAGTAAGCTTAACCGTTGAACTTGCTTGAGCTTACTTTGACCTGAGTTTGACCTTAGCTAAGCTAAGCCGTATAACTGAAGATTCTAAGTACAGTATTCTTACCTGAGTCACTATGATTAGTCGCTGCTTTGGCTAACGTGCAGGTGATCGTTAACTATCTTTATTTTGGGTAAAAAAATGTCAGCGAAACATCCTATTATTGCCGTCACAGGTTCGTCAGGTGCAGGCACCACTACCACTACGACGGCATTCAATCATATCTTTAGACAGCTCGGCATTAATGCAGCAATTGTGGAAGGTGACAGTTTTCATCATTTTACTCGTCCAGAAATGGCGGTAATGATCCGCAAAGAGAAAACTGAAAATAGAAATATTAGTTACTTTGGTCCTGAAGCAAATGACTTTAATCGTCTCGAAAAGTGTTTTAGCGACTACAGTAATACTGGTCAAGGTGAAACTCGCGCGTACTTACATACCTTTGATGAAGCCGTGCCTTTTAACCAGATGCCAGGTACCTTTACCCAATGGCACCCGCTGCCTGAAAATACCGACATGCTCTACTATGAAGGCCTGCATGGCGGGGTCGCAACCGATGATTGCGATGTTGCGCAGCATGTCGATCTACTCATAGGTATGGTGCCAATCGTCAACCTTGAGTGGATCCAAAAAATCATCCGTGACACCTCTGAGCGTGGCCATAGCCGTGAAAAAGTCATGGACTCAATAGTGCGTAGCATGGATGACTATATCAATCATATGACGCCGCAGTTTTCCCGCACTCATATTAACTTTCAACGCGTACCAACCGTTGATACATCAAACCCATTTAGCGCTAAGAGTATTCCAACACTAGATGAAAGCTTTGTGGTGATCCGTTTTCGCGGTATTAAAAATGTCGACTTCCCCTATTACCTACGCATGATCCAAGGCTCATTTATGTCTCGGGTTAATACCCTTGTCGTGCCAGGTGGCAAAATGTCATTGGCGATGGAGCTCATTCTCACTCCACTAGTGAAAGATCTGATGGATAAGCGATTACAGTTAATCTCTCCAGAAAATGAGTAACTCAAAATTATATTAAGATTTGTTTAAGCCTCTCTAGGTAGACTGCTGCTTATCGGGATTTCAGGCGAAAGAACGATAAGTTAGCATTCCCTTGGAGGTAAATTCCCCCATCTTGATCTGTTTATTTCCTCGGGATTGCTAACTGCCCAATTTTCATGATTGATCTTCTTATTTCCTTTAAATCGCTAGCTACTTCCTCTAAAAATATTCCAAATAGTAAATTCCACCTTCATGCTTGATCTGTTTGTTTCTTTGGGATTGCTAACTGACCTTTCTACTCTATCTGCAAAAAAGTAAATTCCACATCCATGCTTGATCTGTTTATTTCCTCGGGCTTACCAACTGCCCTTTCCTAACTCTATCTTCCAAAAAATATATTTTTACCGCTTTCAACAAAACAACCAAAGTAAACTCCATATCCATGCTTGATCTGTTTACTTCCTCGGGATTGCTAACTGCCCTTTTCTTTCAATAAAAACATACAACACAAAATTCCTGATTCATGCCTACTCTGCTATTCTTGGTATTGTTCGGGTACAAAAAAAGCCCCTATTCAGGTAATGCCGTTCACTTAAGGTGAACGGCATTTTTATTTTTGGCATACCGTTGAGGCCTTGGTTTTACTGTTCTGG
>NZ_JBRIMB010000039.1:0-44402 GCF_052977265.1 Shewanella sp. 0m-8
GATTTTGTAATTAATGCTGATGGGCTAAAGCCCAACCTACTTAAAGAAAGTACTAGGTTTAACAAACAGGTGCTAGGAACTCACTCATTTTAGCCTTTGATTGCTTAGCTAAAACGAAAAAACGCTGCGTTTATGACGCAGCGTTTTTGTTTTTAGGCTTTAGTATTTTAGGACCTAGAACCTAGAACCTAGAACCTCGAAGCGAAGCGTCCTAGAACCTAGAACCTTCTTTTACCTTAATTACTTAGCTCTTAGTTGCTAAACTCTTAGTTACTTAAGAATTCAGCCCTTGTTGCTGGGTTCGACTTAAATTTGCCGCCTAGCGCTGTGGTGGTGGTTGAGCTGGTTGAGTCCATCACGCCACGAGATTTGACGCAGTAATGCACCGCATCCATCTTAACCGCTACATCTTGAGTGCCTAATAACGCCTGTAGCGCCACTAGAACCTGTTGTGTCAGACGCTCTTGCACCTGAGGGCGCTGAGCAAAGAAACGCACGATACGGTTAATTTTAGACAGACCGATAATGTTCTCACGTGGTAGGTAAGCCACGGTTGCCACACCGTCGATGGTGACTAAGTGATGTTCACAAGTACTGGTTAAGCTGATGTCGTTAACCTTAACCATTTCATCAAAGCCCATCTTGTTTTCGATGACGGTGATCTTTGGAAAGTTGGCGTAGTCTAGGCCTGAGAATATTTCATCGACATACATTTTGGCGATACGACGTGGGGTATCCGCTAAGCTGTCATCGCTTAAATCCAGTGACATTAAGGTCAAGATCTCACGCATATGATGCTCAATCTTGTCTTTGCGTACTTCAGCGGTTAGCTCGCTAGGTAGCATCGGCGTTTCTAAGCCGCGCTCCATTAATGCAGCTTTTACTATTTGAGCAGATTCACTGAGGATTGCTTCTCTTGATGTCATAAGTTCCTCCTTCACCATAAACAATGAGTGGTGATTTTCGTATCCAGTGTACTAGGGCCGTCAGTCTTATTGAGACTAAGTTATCTCAAAAAAATAAGTTATCTCATGAAAAAATGAATAGTTTGAGTGGCAACTATTTGCATTGTATTTAGAGAGGACGGGAGAATAGCGCTATTTGCTGTAAATATACACCGAAAACCGCATTGGAGATAAGAAAAACCGACTAAATTAGTCGGTTTTTCTATTTGAGACATTGTAATGCTAGATCCGCAGTGGCTTTTTAAGCTGCGTTAGCTCTGAAGCAGTTGTTTTTGGATGAAAGTCCACTGTTCATTAAAGTGCTTGGTCGGCTTGAGCTTAAACTCACTACGCACAAACTGAGCGATGCGGCCTTCGGCTACAGCAAGCAGTAAGTTAGCTAACACGGCTTCATCGAGCTCAAAGCCTTTACCTTCACGTAGACTCTTCTCGCGTAAAATTTGCTTTAAATGCGTTTCAATCTTCGAGAATAACTGGCTAATACGGCTACGCAGGCGTTCGTTTTCACCCAGTAGTGCATCACCGTTTAATACTCGCGAGATCCCTGGGTTGCGCTCGGCAAACACCAACAATAGTTGCAAGAGTTGCTGGCAACGTTTCATGGTGTCTTTTTCTTCGTCCATGATCAGGTTGATACGAGAGAGTAGCGATTCTTCGATAAACTCAATGAGTCCTTCAAACATACGCGCCTTGCTAGGAAAGTGACGGTAGAGCGCCGCTTCTGATACGCCAACTTCTGCGGCTAATTTAGCTGTGGTGATCCGTTGTCCTGGGCTCGTTTCTAGCATTGTCGCTAAGCATTGGAGGATATGCTCACGACGATTTATCTTAGGGCTTGCAGCCATTTATCTGTCCTTCACTCGATTACTACTGAGCGAGACGGCAAGGAAACTTTGCTCCATGCTATCCATTTAAATTGATTACGCGAGGTTCGCTGAAATCTGTTATTTGGTTCCTGAGTGGCCAAATCCACCTGCGCCGCGATCAGACTGATCAAACTCATCGACAAGTTTAAATTCAGCCTGTACAACCGGTACAAATACCAGCTGCGCGAGTCTATCACCAATTTCGATTGTAAAAGGCTCACTGCCACGATTCCAGCAAGAGACCATTAATGGTCCTTGGTAGTCAGAATCGATAAGTCCAACAAGATTACCCAATACGATACCGTGCTTATGGCCAAGGCCTGAGCGAGGTAAAATCACCGCAGCTAAACTAGGGTCTGCCACGTGAATAGCAATGCCTGTCGGGATAAGTACGGTTTCACCCGGCTGTATTGTTAGCTGGGTGTCGGTGATGGCGCGAAGATCCATGCCTGCACTGCCTGGTGTGGCGTAAGCGGGTAGCGGAAATTCTGTGCCGATCCGTGAATCGAGGATTTTTAATTCGATTGGTGTCTTCATTAGTTTTTTATTTTATTCGCTATTAGGGTGAGCAATTGCTTGGCTAGCGTGTCTTTATCAACAGCGGGTAGCTCTTGACTACCATCGCTCCAAAACACGCTCAATGCATTCGCGTCGCTATTAAAACCAATGTCGCTATTAGATACATCGTTAGCGGCAATCATATCGAGCTTTTTACGGCTTAACTTACCACGAGCATATTGCTCTACATCATTGGTTTCAGCTGCAAATCCGACGGTAAATGGTCGGTTAGCATGGCTGGCAACGCTGGCTAAGATATCAGGATTTCGCACTAGCGCAAGCTGCATCTGCTCAGCTGATTTTTTAATTTTATTTTCTGCGACTTCAGCGATTCGGTAATCGGCAACGGCTGCGCAGCCGATAAAGATTTGATGCTGTTCAACCTGCGGCATCACCGCGTCTAACATCTCTTGAGCCGACTCAACATTAATGCGAGTCACGCCTGCTGGCGTCGCTAAATTGACAGGGCCTGCGACCAGAGTCACCTCTGCGCCCATCTGCGCTGCCGCTTTAGCCAGTGCAAAGCCCATCTTGCCTGAGCTATGGTTGGAAATATAACGCACAGGATCAATCGCTTCACGGGTAGGACCCGCTGTGAGTAGCAGTGACATACCTTGCAGTAACTTAGGGCCAAAAAAATCAACGGCCTTGTCGGCAATAGCGACAGGTTCAAGCATTCTGCCAGGACCGACTTCACCGCAAGCTTGTGAGCCTGAATCTGGCCCCCAAATCTGTAAACCTCGCTGCGCCACTTGCGTTAAGTTGGCTTGGGTTGCGTTGTTGCGGTACATCTGTTGGTTCATTGCCGGGCAAAGTACCACAGGTGCCTCGGTGGCTAAGCAGGTCGTTGTAATTAACTCGTCTGCCATGCCAGCGTTTATGCGTGCGATAAGGTTTGCTGTCGCTGGGGCAATAATGACTAAGTCGGCCCAGCGTGCTAATTCGATATGCCCCATGGACGCTTCGGCCGTGGGATCAAGCAGATCGGTTGCTACCGGATAGCCTGAAAGTGCCTGCAAAGTGAGCGGGGTAATAAATTCCTGCGCACTTTGACTCATAACCACGCGGACGTCTGCGCCGCGCTCTTTTAATTTCCGTACTAGGTCAGCAGATTTGTATGCGGCTATGCCGCCGCCGATGCCCAGCAGTACTTTTTTGTTATTGAGACCCATACTTAACTCTTTCCATAATCACTTTGGCGATAAATGTTTCATCACGCTGCAGATGTTGCGGCCTAAGATATCACAAACCGCTAAATGGTGATGAACAACTTCCAAAAATCTAGACCATACTCATAGAAGAAAACAACAAGGAGGTTGTGATGGCGATTAAGGATTGGCCCGAAGGGGAAGCACCGCGAGAAAAATTATTAAATAACGGGGTGAAGCAGTTATCGGATGCTGAATTATTGGCGGTATTGCTTAGGATTGGCGTAAAAGGCTTAAGTGCTGTTGAGCTGGCAAGAACTATGCTAAATGAGTTTGGGGGGCTTAGAGGCCTGCTTAGCGCGTCTCAAATGCAAGTTTGTAGGCAAGATGGAATAGGTCCGGTAAAATTTGCGCAAATACAGGCTGCAGTGGAATTAGGTACGCGAATTTCGCAAGAAAAACTACAAAGAGGAAATTTTTTATCTGATCCTGATTTAACTCGGGACTATTTAATGAGACAATTGTCTGATCGTGCTTACGAAGTGTTCGCTATTTTATTGTTAGATAGTCAACATAGGGTGATTCAATTCGTTGAATTATTTAGGGGCACAATCAATTCAGCATCGGTTTATCCACGTGAAGTGGTGAGCCTAGTGCTTGAAAAAAACGCTGCGGCTGTAATCGTGTGTCACAATCACCCCTCAGGGATTGCAGAACCAAGTTCAGCCGATAGACGAATTACTGAGCGATTGAAACAAGCCTTACAAACTATCGATGTTTCCTTGTTGGACCATATGGTTGTGGGCGATCGAGAGATAGTTTCTTTCGCTGAACGGGGATGGATAGATTAATCTATCCCTTGATCTTTGATTTTAGATCCTGTATAAAATGCGCCCTCTGTTGTGTGCCTCAGGCGACGGCCGTGTTCGAGGTGCATTAATGCTCGAGCGTTAAATATATTGTTTTGGAGAAGATTGACATGTCAAGAGTATGCCAAGTAACTGGCAAGCGACCAATGGTTGGTAACAACCGTTCGCACGCGAAGAATTCAACGCGTCGTCGTTTTTTACCTAACCTACAGAACCACCGTTTCTGGTTAGAAAACGAAAAGCGTTTCGTACAGCTACGTATATCTACTAAAGGTATGCGTATCATCGATAAAAAAGGTATTGAAGTTGTTATTGCTGAACTTCGTGCCCGCGGCGAGAAGGTGTAATAAACCATGGCTAAAGCTAAAGGTAATCGTGAGAAGATCAAGCTAGTTTCTAGCGCTAACACTGGTCACTTCTACACGACTGAAAAAAACAAACGTAACATGCCTGAAAAAATGGAAATCAAGAAATTTGATCCAGTTGTTCGTCAGCACGTTATGTACAAAGAAGCTAAAATCAAGTAATTACTTGTTTAAGCATCTTGGAAAAAGCCTCTATTTATAGGGGCTTTTTTTTGCCTAAAATTTGGCATTACTCTGCAATATCATTGTTTTCTATCCCGCTCATTCGTCATTGGTGACTTAATTTTTCACCTAATTCCTCGCGCGGCTTTACTTAATAGCCTTAGCACAAATAACACCAATTTATGCCTGTCAGACGTACTTTACCCTAATGTAAAAATAAACAGTTAAATTGAAAATAAATGCTTTTTAAATGAATATAAATGCAATACTATCTCTTGAAGTTACTAAATTCTGTTATTCAGATGAATGTATATTTACTCTTGAGGTGATTCTAGCGTGCGTACCACTGAACTTGTTGATGGATTTCGTCATTCCGCTTCCTATGTTAATGCCCATAGGGGCAAAACCTTTGTTGTGATGCTGGGCGGTGAAGCCTTAGCTCAGAAACAGTTTCGCGCCATTATCAACGATATTGCATTGCTGCATAGCCTAGGGATCAAAATCGTCTTGGTGCATGGTGCTAGGCCTCAAATTGATGAAGCCCTCGCGCAATACAGTCTGCCTGCCGAATATTACAATGGTGTAAGAGTTACGGAAGAAGATGCTCTTAAGGTGATTAAGCAGGTTGTTGGTGGCTTACATCTCGACATTACCGCGCGCTTGTCGATGAGTTTAAGTAACACGCCTATGCAAGGTGCGCAGATCAATGTTGTTAGTGGCAACTTTGTGATTGCACAACCGCTAGGAGTTGAAGATGGCGTCGATTATTGCCTCAGCGGTAAAGTGCGCCGAATTGACAGTCAAGGCTTGAAACGTCAGCTTGATAATGGCGGTATCGTATTGCTTGGGCCTGTCGCCGCCTCTGTGACGGGGGAGAGTTTTAATCTTACAGCTGAAGAGGTTGCTACCCAGATAGCCATCAAGCTTCAAGCGGATAAGATGATAGGTTTTAGCTCGCAGAAAGGTATCTTAGATGAGACCGGTCAGGTCATCGCCGAATTGATGCCGACAGATGCGCAAACTATTTTAAATAACCTGTCACAAGTCACGCCACTGTGCGTGGGAACAAAAGCTTTTTTGCAGGCAAGCATTGATGCGTGTCGTAATGGCGTGAGCCGCTGCCACTTTGTTAGCTACCTCGATGACGGAGCCTTGCTACAAGAGCTTTTCTCTCGCGATGGCATTGGTACTCAGATTGTGACTGAAAGTGCCGAACGCTTGCGTAGAGCGTCGATTAGCGATATCGGTGGTGTGTTAGATCTCATTCGTCCATTAGAGCAAAAAGGAGTTTTGGTCAGACGTTCACGTGAGCAGCTTGAAATGGAGATAGAGCAATTTATGCTGATTGAGCGCGATAGCTTAGTGATCGGTTGCGCTGCGTTTTATCCATTCGAGGAGGATAATGCGGGGGAGTTTGCTTGTTTAGTGGTGCACCCTGATTACCGTGATGCCGATAGAGGCAGCTTGTTGCTACAAAATATTATTGGTCAGGCAAGAGTGAGAGGCTATTCGCGCTTGTTTGCCTTAACGACTCGCAGTATTCATTGGTTCTTAGAGCATGGCTTTAATATCGTTGAGGTTGATGAGTTACCTGAGAAGAAAAAGCAGCTGTATAACTACCAACGAAAATCGAAAATCCTGGCTTTGGAGTTGTGAGTCCACTCTTAGAACGTGACCCTTTGATTTTGAGCTTAAAAGAGCCTGATATGTTGCTTTATCGATAATCAATGGCCCCACTAAACAAAAAAGCGAACCTCAGGTTCGCTTTTTTGTTTAAGATTCAAGACGGCTTATTTCTTAGCTTTTCTTTTATAAAACATATCAGTAGTAAACAATATCAATGCTGCCCAAATGAACGCGAAAGTAATGCCTTTTTCGGCATCGAATGGTTCATTGAATAAGCTGATTGCTAGCACAAACATGATACTTGGACCTATGTATTGAAAAAATCCTAGCATTGAAAAGGGGATCCTCACCGCCGCGGAGGCAAAGCACAATAGAGGAATCGTGGTGACGATACCGGCTGCCACTAGCAGTAGATTCAAATGCCAATCGTTAGTGAGCAGATGAGTTAATGAATCGCCCATATTGGTAAACAGGAAAATTAGCGCGATTGGCATCAAAATAGCGGTTTCTACCAATAAGCCTGTCTTGGCGTCGACATTCACTTTTTTACGCAGTAAACCGTAAAATGCAAACGAGCAAGCTAAACCAAGTGATACCAATGGAATTGAGCCAAATGAGATCAGCTGGATCATCACGCCAGTTGCCGCAAGAGCAACAGCGGCCCACTGGAGTTTACGTAGGCGCTCACCGAGAAATATCATCGCTAAGCTAACGTTCACTAACGGGTTAATGAAGTAACCTAGGCTGGCATCGAGCATATGGTCGTTATTGACCGCCCAAATAAACAGTAACCAGTTACCGGCAATCAGTACTGATGTGACACAAAGTACCGCGAGTTGCTTTGGCTGTTTAAGTAAGTGACGCAGGCGGGCAAAACCACCGAACAGTGCAATTAATATTGTCACAAAGAAAAATGACCAGATCACTCGGTGCAGCAAGATCTCAGATGCAGGAACATCGCCGAGTAACTTAAAATAGATCGGGGCAAACCCCCAAAGGGTATAGGCGCAAATGGCGTACAGTATGCCTTTACGGTATTCAGTTTCTTGCATTGGAATGTACTAAATAGGAAAGTAGCCGCAGATTGTAGTCTTGCTAAGCAATAGACTCAAGCGGGTGGGCGGCTTTATTGGAGTGGCTTGCTGTTGTGTGAATTTGACAGCTAGGAAACTTTAGCTGCCACTTAAAGCTAAGCGAGTGATTTGTTTTTATTTAATGTCTGGTTTCACGTCTAGCCAACCATATAAGTGCCTGTGCCAAAAGCAATATGGTCGCCTTTTTCGTTATGCAGTTCCATTCTTGAAACTGATACACGATTACCTGCGCGGATCACTGTGCCTGTCCCTGTAAATATTTCACCACGGCCAGGTCGAAGGTAGTCAATTCTAAGATCGATTGTGCCTAACGTTTTAATACGATGTGCTAACTCTTCAATGCTCCAGTCGTCACGGCTTGCTACTAACCCTGAAAACGCTGTGAGGCCGCCGACGACATCAAGGACTGTAGCCGTAACCCCGCCATGAAGGATCTGCTGATGAATATTGCCAATCAGCTCAGGTTTCATGGTCACCTGGATCTCTACACCGTCCATATCATATCGCTTGATATCCATACCAAGCAGGTTATGAAAGGGCACGTGCTTGTCAAAAATCTCAGCGACTCTTCGTAGTGTCTCTTGTTGAATAAGCTGACTCATCTTGCATCCTTGTTTGCTGATTGGAAATCTTATTGGCCACTTTAGAGTATTTAATCTATCGCTAATGGATGGGGTGAAGCAAGCTCAAATTTTATTCATTAGCGAGAATCGAGAGAGACAATGTCGCTCGCCTCAATTAGAATAGTCGACCCTATTTTTAATACAGGTTTACTATGGATCCGGTTGCGCTCGATAATTCGGTCGATCAATTATCTTCCACCCTTCAGTCGGTATTTGGTTACCGTACTTTTAGAGAGGGGCAGCGAGAGGTTATTGAACAGATCTGCGCGGGACAAGATTGCTTAGTTATCATGCCTACTGGCGGTGGTAAAAGCCTGTGTTATCAATTACCAGCATTAATCATGCCTGGTCTGACAGTTGTTGTCTCCCCCCTGATCTCCTTAATGAAAGATCAGGTTGATAGCCTTATTCAAACGGGTGTATCTGCAGCTTACTTAAACTCCTCTCAACCAAGAGAAGAGAGTCTGCAAGTTTTGCAGAAGATGCGTTATGGCGAGCTGAAGTTATTGTACGTATCGCCAGAGCGTTTACTGCAGGCAAGTTTTATCGACAGATTGCATGAGCTTAATGTATCGCTATTTGCTATCGATGAAGCGCACTGTATCTCTCAGTGGGGCCATGACTTTAGACCTGAATATGCCGCGTTAGGCCGATTACGTCAGCAGTTTCCGCAAGTCCCCATCATGGCGCTGACTGCGACAGCCGATAAAGCGACTCGAGCCGATATTTGTGAGCGGTTAACCATAACGCCACATTCACTGTTAACCAGTTTTGATCGACCTAACATTCGCTATACCGTGGCTGAAAAACTCAATGCAGCAAATCAGTTGCGTCAGTTTGTTGATGCACAAAACGGCACCAGTGGCATTGTGTACTGTAGTAGCCGTCGCCGGGTTGATGAGGTCGCTGAGCGCTTGCGTCTGCAAGGGCATCAAGCCGAAGCTTACCATGCGGGTAAAACGCAAGAAGAGCGAGCAGATGTACAAGACAGGTTTCTAAAAGATCAGTTAGACATAGTGGTTGCAACTGTGGCATTTGGCATGGGGATCAACAAATCTAACGTGCGCTATGTGGTGCATTACGATATTCCCAAGAGTGTAGAAGCTTATTATCAAGAAACCGGACGAGCAGGGCGTGATGGGCTGGACTCTGAAGCATTAATGCTGTTTGACCCTGCCGATATTGGCCGGGTGCGGCACTTAATCGAGCAATCAGAGCCTGGTCCGCAGCAGCAAGTCGAGTTTCATAAGCTTAATACCATGGCAGCCTTTGCCGAGGCGCAGACTTGTCGTCGCCAGGTGCTACTGCATTACTTCGATGAAAGTGCGCAAAAGGCCTGTGGTAACTGCGATATCTGCTTAGATCCGCCCAAAAAATACAATGGCATTCAAGATGCTCAAAAAGTGTTGTCTTGTATCTACCGTATTGGGCAACGCTTTGGTATTAATCATCTTATTGACGTGCTGCGTGGTTCAAAGTCGGCGAATGTGATTGAACGTGGACATGACAAGTTATCTACGTGGGGCATTGGTAAAGAGAAAAGCCACGAGCATTGGCTCAGTGTGATAAGGCAGCTGATCCATTTAGGGCTGGCGAATCAAGATATCACCCGAGGCTCTTCTGTTACCCTTAACCCATCTGCACGCGCAGTGCTTAAAGGTGAAGTGGAGCTATTACTTGCTGAGCCTAGAATTGTTATTCAAACCACTAAGCGCCGCAGTAATAACTCCCGTGCCCCGCTTAATTACGACCGCAAGTTATTTGCAAGGTTGAAACTACTGCGCCGTACCCTAGCCGAAGAGTTAGATGTACCGCCCTATTTGGTGTTTAACGATGCAACTCTGGCTGAGATGGCGGCGATATTACCAACCAGTCCTGGAGAAATGTTGGCGGTAAACGGTGTTGGTGAGCGTAAACTTGAACGGTTTGGTGGCGAGTTCTTAGATGAAATAGCGGATTATCTTGCCGAAGGCTAATCAGCCTTTGAGCTTATCTAGGACTATTTATTGCAATGTTTGAAGGGTTGAAGTCTAGCGGCTGTTAGTGACAGGAATGAGTCGTCTAAGTTGGCTAACATTGGCGCGCTTTATCATAGATTGTAAGTTATCAAACTGCTGCATGCTGGCAAGACCAATGTTGACCTTGCTGTTGTTTTGCCATACCGCCATGGTGCCGGAGAGCTGCTCGATGACGTTAATCGCGGCAGCCTCTGAAGTATGGGGTAACATGATTAACAGCTGCTGCTCAGATTGTAAAAACAGCTGATCTTGCTCTCTTAACTTCGTCTTTAGTTGTTCAATCATAATCGGCATATCACTGTTTAACACGCCACTAGGGTCGAGCACTAACAATGACAGTGGATAATGTGCGTGTTTACTGACACTCAGTAAATCTTCCATTTTTTGCTTGCCGGTCGCATTAGGCTTTATCGGCGTCGGCTCTTTAGAGGTTGGCGATGTTTTTGGTGTTTGTTTGTGATACCAGGCGATAAAGATGATTAAGCTGAAAAGAATAAATACAATTGGTAAGAATTGACCTGAAATTAATTGGCTGGGTACGACTGCTGCGTTGATACTTTGCTGATGTTCGGAGGCCTGTTGTTGGCGGCTTAAGTCTGATTTTAAATGAGATAACCAAACATTTTGGATAAATAGAGTTTCATTCTCGGTAGCTTGGAACTGCTTAAGCTGGTAATCGTAGGCTAAAGCAAAATCTTTCTTCTCGGCAAAGTATTTAGCTAACACGGCATAACAAAATTTTAGATCAGTATATAGATTTTTTTGTTGAGCAATCGCTATCGCTTCATTCATCTGCTCCAAGCCTAACTCCTCTTGACCTTGAGCCAAATTAACCTGAGCTAATAGGTGTAAAGCGCTAATGGTTGCGCTCGCGTTAGACTCTTTCTTAAACGTGTTAATGCTTAATTGAAGCAGTTGTTCGGCACTACTATATTTACTGCTACTAAAATCAATAAAGGCAATTTGCATATAGGCCTTGGCTAGTTCAAAAGGACTACCAAGTTCTGCGAGCTTGCTGCGTGCTACCTGAACGTAATGATCCCTTAACTTAGCTTGATGATTAGATTGGGCTAGGTTAGCGGCATCAATTGCCAGGTTAAGCGCTATTTTTCCTGCTGAATTAACATCTTTGAGCGCCTTGTCTAAAAAGGCCTTTGCTTCTTTGGGTTCATTTTCTTCTATCAGTAACTTAGCCATGGATGCATTTAAGTAGGCGATAGGCGTGAGTAGCCACTGCTGATCTTGCTGTTTAACTTGTGGATAAAGGTCTAACGCTAGACGTAAGTCTTCAATAGCGGTGTCGTTATGCTGAACCTTAGCGTCAAGCTGACTTCTGAGCCATAAGCCATTAATCAAGGCCTGGGGTTGTTTTAGGCGACGAGACATGGTGATAGATGAATGAATTAACGGCAGGGCTTGTTGGTAATTACCATAGTGAACGTATGCTTGGGCCATACAGTTGAGAAAGTAAGGTCTTGCTTCATCTAGCTTCAGGCGTTTTGCTTTGGCTTCGTTAAATCGCGCTAAGTTAATTGCGGCTGCATTTTCCCCTAACTGCAGATAGGTTTCACACTTAAATGCGCTCATTCGCAGCTGTAAAACTTGGGGGTCTAAATAGGCGTGGAGTTGTTGTTCGATGTCGTGGATGGTATTTAATGCTTTGCTGGGATACTGATAGACAGTGGTATTAAGCTGATCTAGCTGCTCTAGGGTTAATGAATACGCAGGTGAAAGCCACAGCGTAAAGCTGAGGATCATAATACGAAAATCCATTTTAAAACGCTCCAAGGGTAACCCTTACCCACTTTCCATCGAATAAGGCCGCATTATAGCGAATCTAAATGAAATATGCATAAAAAAGCTTGTGACGCGAGAATATTGCGACAGGATAATTATATGTCTGCTTTTTTGCGATAAAAACGTGTTCTTGCATGTTATTACGCCGATTACTGTCTTTTATTTCGCTTTTAAGAGCGATAATTAGCCTGAAAATAACTGAAGTAAGCTAATTTATGGTTGACACTGATGCGTATGCACGTTAAAAATTAACCGAACCCGCTATGGTGTTGGGAATATTTATCTAGTTATGGTGAATATAAAATCGTAACAAATAGAAAGTAGGTTAATTAACGTGATGATATATACCCGTGTATTACTAGGACTCCTTTTTCTCATTCTCGCAGGATCTGCGCGGAGGACTTAGTGCTATACGCTTAAAAATAAGCCTGCATTAATAAACCCCGCCAAGACGCGGGGTTTTTTGTATTTAAAGCAATCGCTATTAAACGCCAAATAGCAACGTGAACGCATAACTGAACAATGATGTTCAATGGAGAAGATAGATGTCTAACCGAGTGATTATATTTGACACCACTTTACGTGATGGTGAACAAGCATTAGCAGCAAGTTTAACGGTTAAAGAAAAGCTTCAAATTGCATTAGCGTTAGAGCGTTTAGGCGTTGACGTGATGGAGGTGGGGTTTCCCGTTTCTTCACCGGGTGATTTTGAGTCGGTGCAAACAATTGCAAGAACGATTAAGAATAGTCGCGTATGTGCTTTGTCCAGAGCATTAGAAAAAGATATCGATGCGGCGGCCCAGGCTTTGTCAGTAGCGGATCAGTTTCGCATCCACACCTTTATATCGACATCGACCATTCACGTCGAAAGTAAGTTAAAGCGCTCGTTTGACCAGGTGTTAGAGATGGCAGTTGGGGCGGTTAAATACGCGCGTCGATTTACCGATGATGTTGAGTTCTCCTGTGAAGATGCCGGGCGCACACCTATCGATAACTTGTGCCGTATGGTGGAAGAGGCGATTAAGGCTGGCGCACGCACGATTAATATTCCTGACACGGTTGGTTACACGGTGCCAAGCGAATTTGGCGGCATTATTCAAACGCTGTTTAACCGCGTCCCCAATATTGATCAGGCGGTGATCTCAGTGCATTGCCATGACGACTTAGGGTTGTCGGTAGCCAATTCTATTACTGCCGTGCAGCACGGTGCACGACAAATTGAATGTACCGTAAATGGTATTGGTGAACGCGCGGGTAACTGTTCATTAGAAGAGATCGCCATGATCCTATCAACTCGTAAGGGCGAGTTAGGCTTGGAAACGGGCATTAATGCCAAAGAGATCCACCGTACATCTAGCTTAGTGAGCCAACTTTGTAATATGCCGGTGCAGGCGAATAAGGCCATTGTTGGCGCGAATGCATTCACTCACTCATCAGGCATTCACCAAGATGGCATGCTAAAAGCGCAAAACACGTATGAGATCATGACACCTGAGAGTATTGGTCTTAATCGTAATAACTTAAATATGACCTCACGCTCTGGCCGCCACGTTATTAAGCACCGCATGAGCGAGCTTGGTTATGGTGAGCAAGATTACGATATGGACGTATTGTATGAAGACTTCCTGGCGTTAGCAGATAAAAAGGGGCAGGTGTTTGATTATGACTTAGAAGCGTTAGCCTTTATGGAGGCGCAAGCTGAAGCCGATGATCATTTTAAGCTGCAGCAATTAGTGGTGCATTCAGACTCAACCGAAGGCAGTGCCACTGCGACGGTAAAAGTGGCTGTTAATGGTGAAATAATTACCGAGGCGGCGACAGGTAACGGTCCGGTTGATGCTGCTTATAAAGCGGTTGCCCGTGCCAGTGGCTGTGAAACCAATATCACTAGTTACCAGCTAAGTGCAAAAGGCGAAGGGCAAAATGCATTAGGCCAGGTGGATATTACCGCTAAATACCGTGAGCAAAATTTCCATGGTGTGGGTCTGGCAACCGACGTTGTTGAAGCTTCTGCCAAGGCCTTGATTCATGTGATGAACCTGACATGGCGCGCCGATAAAGTGGCTGATTGCAAACAGCGTATTCAACAGAACAAGAGAGAGCTCGGTGGCGTGTAAGCCATCGAATCGACACTAAGGTGTTTGAGCGTAAGAATAAGTTTAACGAACAAATTGAAGAATAAACCACAGGAGTGAGCCGAAGTATGAGTTATCAGATTGCAGTACTGGCCGGAGATGGCATTGGACCAGAGGTGATGGCTGAAGCACGTAAGGTGTTAAAAGCAGTTGAACAACGTTTTACACTTTCTATTGAGTATTCTGAGTACGATGTTGGCGGCGCTGCTATTGATAATCATGGCTGCCCACTTCCTGCAGAAACCCTAAAAGGCTGTGAAGCTGCTGATGCGATACTATTTGGTTCAGTAGGCGGTCCTAAATGGGAACACTTAGCACCAAACGATCAACCTGAGCGTGGTGCCTTATTACCACTTCGCGGCCACTTTGAGCTGTTCTGTAATATGCGCCCAGCCAAATTACACGCAGGCCTTGAGCATATGTCACCGCTGCGTAGTGATATCTCTTCTCGTGGTTTCGATGTGGTTTGTGTTCGCGAGTTAACAAGCGGGATCTATTTTGGTAAGCCTAAGGGGCGCCAAGGTGAAGGCGAAAACGAAGAAGCGTTTGATACTATGCGCTATAGCCGCAAAGAGATCCGACGCATTGCAAAAATCGCCTTTGAAACCGCGCAAGGGCGTCGTAAGAAAGTCACCTCTGTCGATAAAGCCAATGTACTTGCTTGTTCAGTGTTATGGCGAGAAGTGGTTGAAGAGGTTGCTAAAGACTTTCCAGATGTTGAGCTAGAACATATCTATATCGATAACGCGACCATGCAACTACTCCGTCGTCCCGATGAATTTGACGTCATGCTGTGCTCTAACCTTTTTGGCGACATCATCTCTGATGAAATTGCCATGTTAACAGGCTCGATGGGCTTACTTTCCTCTATTAGCATGAATAGCTTAGGCTTTGGTTTGTATGAACCTGCTGGTGGTAGTGCACCTGACATTGCTGGTCAAGGCATTGCTAACCCAGTAGCGCAAATTCTTTCGGCTGCATTATTACTGCGTCATAGCCTAAAGCAAGAAGAGGCGGCAACAACGATTGAAAATGCAGTCGGTCAGGCATTGAGTGACGGTTACCTAACTGGTGAGCTACTTGCTACTGAAGATCGCCACAACGCTAAATCAACCAGCGAGATGGGTGATTATATTGCCAAGCTTGTGCGAGAAGGAGTGTAGTCATGGCTAAGACATTATATGAAAAGGTATGGGATAACCATATTGTGTTTACAGCCGAAGGTGAGGCGCCAATTATCTATGTAGATCGGCATTTAGTGCATGAAGTGACGTCTCCTCAAGCCTTTAGTGGGCTAAAAGTGGCTGGGCGTAAATTACGTGCACCAGAAAAAACCTTCGCGACGATGGATCACAATACCTCCACCACGAGTGCCAGTTTAGATGCGTTAAGCCCAATGGCGCGCACGCAGGTTGAAACCCTAGAGCGTAACTGTAAAGAGTTCGGTGTACGTCTTTATGATATCCACCATAAAAACCAGGGTATTGTACATGTGATGGGCCCAGAGCTAGGTATCACCTTGCCGGGTACCGTAATTGTATGTGGCGACTCACATACTGCAACCCATGGCGCTTTTGGTGCGCTGGCCTTTGGCATTGGAACCTCTGAAGTCGAGCATGTGATGGCAACGCAAACTTTGCGCCAGCTTAAAGCTAAGACGATGAAGATTGAAGTGCGCGGTCATGTTGCTGATGGCATTACGGCTAAAGATATCGTGCTGGCCATTATTGGCAAAATTGGTATGGATGGCGGTACAGGCTATGTGGTCGAATTCTGCGGTGAAGCGATTGAAGCCTTAACGATGGAAGGCCGCATGACAGTTTGTAATATGGCCATCGAAATGGGCGCCAAAGCAGGCATGATAGCACCCGATGCTACAACAGCTGAGTACTTAGAGGGTCGTGAGTTTGCACCTAAGGGCACAAGCTGGAAGCAAGCAGTTAATGCATGGAGTCAGCTAAAAACTGATGCCGATGCCGTATTTGACGCGACCGTAGTGATTGAAGCTAAAGATATTGCACCACAATTAACCTGGGGCACTAACCCTGGACAAGTCGTGGCGATCGATCAACTGGTTCCTAATCCCGCTCAAGAAAGCAACCCTACGGTCAAAACCAGCATTGAGAAAGCGCTAGAGTACGTAGATTTATCCGCGGGCACCTTAATGACCGATGTCAGCATTAATAAGGTATTTATCGGTTCGTGTACCAACTCTCGCATTGAAGATCTACGCGCAGCAGCGGTGCATGCTAAAGGTCGCAAGGTGGCTGACGGTGTTAAAGCCATCGTCGTGCCGGGTTCGGGTCTAGTGAAAGAGCAAGCAGAAGCAGAAGGCTTAGATAAGATCTTCTTAGATGCAGGCTTTGAGTGGCGCTTACCAGGCTGCTCTATGTGTTTAGCAATGAACGATGACAAGTTAGAAGCAGGCGATCGCTGCGCTTCGACCAGTAATCGTAATTTTGAAGGTCGACAAGGACGAGGTAGTCGTACTCACTTAGTGAGTCCAGCTATGGCAGCCGCCGCAGCGGTTGCGGGTCATTTTGTTGATATTCGTAAACCATACTAGGAGAGCAGCATGCAACCATTTATCTCACATACGGGGCTTGCGGTTATCTTAGATAGTGCAAACGTCGATACCGACCAGATCATCCCTAAGCAATTTTTGTCTAAGGTGACCCGAGACGGCTTTGGTGTTCATTTATTTCATGATTGGCGTTATCTAGATGATGCAGGCGATAAGCCAAATCCTGATTTTACTTTGAATAAGCCTCGCTATAAGGGGGCGTCAGTTTTGGTGTCGCAGGAAAACTTTGGCTGTGGTTCAAGCCGAGAGCATGCACCATGGGCATTGGCTGATTTTGGTTTTAAAGTGATTATTGCGCCAAGCTTTGCCGATATCTTTTATGGTAACTCTATTAATAATGGTTTGTTGCCGGTAAAGCTCGCTGACGCAGAAGTTAAACAGCTAATGACTGAGGTTGAAGCTGAAGAAGGGGCGGAGATCGGTATTGATCTTCAGGCTTTAACAGTGACCAGTCCTTCAGGCGCGGTATTCCATTTTGATATTGCTCAGTCGGCAAGACACAATTTATTAAATGGATTAGATGCGATTGGGCTAACCCTGTCACATGCCGATACGATTGCTAATTATGAAGCTAACATTCCATCTTGGAGAGTCTAAACACATTAAAAAAGCGACTAAAAATTAGCGTACAGCTGTACCATTATTGAGTTTTGCTGAAGCCATTTAGATTTTTTTCTAAATGGCTTTGTTTAATTTAGCCTTTGCTATATAAGTTAAGTTGCTGTTTTTGTTTTATTTGCTTGTGCATCCCCGTCTGAATGAATCTGATCTTATAAATGTGCCAGTTATTATCACTACTATTTGGCTTAATTTATAGAGTACATTCGTACGCGCCATATCTTGGCGCTATCCTTATGATTAATAACTTTATTTCCTCAGTGTGTAACCAATCATTAATATCATTCAGCGACGGTAACCCCTGATGCTGGCACGGTTCTTATGTTTTAAAGTGTGATCTCTTCTATATTTATTCTGCCTGTCGTTATTTTTGCCAGTGTTTTGTGCTGTTTTTTATAAAGTACTTGAAAAGATATTCTGCAGTTGTAAAATCGCCGACATTAAAAAGTGGAGTTAATACTCTACTTCTTGTTAACATAATTAGAGATAACAAATGAATAAGCGTTTAATAACTCTTGCTGTGAGTACAGCACTTTTGGGGACGGTTACACAGGTTCAAGCTGCTGGTTTTCAATTAGCTGAATACTCTGCAACTGGGTTGGGTCGTGCGTATGCTGGTGAAGCAGCCATGGCCGATAACGCTGCTGCGCAATTTCGTAACCCTGCGATGCTTACCTATTTAGAAGGCACTCAACTTAGCACGGGTGCGATATTGGTTATGCCAGATATTGATGTCGATGGTTACGTCACATCAAATGGTGTTACAACACCATCATCAGCAAAAGATATCGCTGGCGATGCCGTAGTTCCTAACTTCTACGTATCTCATCAGTTAAATGACCAATGGTTCCTTGGTTTAGCCGTTGGCAGTAACTTCGGTATGGCGACTGAACTAGATGATGACTTCCTTGCGACTCAGTTTGGTAATGAAGCTTCGATTATGGCAATCGAAATCAACCCGAACGTTGCATATCGCATAAACGAGCAATTCAGTGTTGGTGCGGGTGTGCGTTTGGTTCTTGGTGAAGGAAGTTTCGGCGCTCAGGCTCCAACAGGAACAATCGTGCCTGCAGGCTCGACGCTTAAGTATATGGAAGGCGATGACATCTCTTGGGGTTGGCAGTTAGGTGGTGCATGGCAGATTAACGCCGATAACCGTATCGGTTTTAACTACCGCTCTGAAGTAGAGCAAAACCTTGAAGGCGACGCTAAAGGTCTAGGTTTTGACGTTGCAATGCTAATGCAAGGTAAAGCACCTTCTAGTCATTATGATGGATCAATGGAGCTTGCACTTCCAGCTACAGCAGAAATTGCTAGCTTCCATCAGTTGACTGAGAAACTTGCTATCCACGCAAGTGTTAACTGGACTGATTGGAGTTCGTTTGAAAAGCTAGAAGCAATGATCCCAGAGATCTCTGCCAATCCTATTCTAGTTAAGCAAGAGAACTGGGAAGACAACTACCGTTTTGCCGTTGGTGCAACTTACCAGTTGTCACAAAAATCAACGCTAAGAACAGGTGTTGCTTACGACCAAGCTGCAGTGTCTGATGCTAATCGTACAACCACAATTCCTGAAGTTGACCGTTTATGGTTGAGCGTGGGTTATGGTTACCAGTATAGCGACAACCTAGATTTCGATTTTGGTGCAACTTACATCTTTGCTGATGAGTCTCCAATTCATGAACATGAAGCTGACTCTGCTATGTTTGGCGGTACTTTCGAAGGTCAGGTTAGCGGCAACATCATTCTAGTTGGTGTTCAGGCGACTTACCGCTTCTAATGTAGCCTCTAGTACGGGACTTACCTTAGCCACAATTAAGGTGTTTAGCCCTGACAGTTTTAATTTAAAGCCTCGCCTATGCGAGGCTTTTTGTTAGAACATTTCGCTGCCGACTTTTACGTTAAATGACTTCTAGATAAATGACTTCTAGTTAAATGACTTTGCCGGGGAGCACTTGCATGTAGAGCGCGGTCAACAATAGCATCATTTATTGGCCTTTAATTCGTTTGCCAACAACATACTGAGTCGAGCACTTTCTTATACTGATGGGTATAACTACTGCTGAGTTGGATGAGCGGTCAGTTTCGTGGTAAAAAAGAATGAAGCACATTTAGATGATGATAACTACAAGGTCTCCTTGTAGTGCGTTATTCAACCCACTGCCCAAAAGCATAAAAATAAATAAGAGGTTCACCATGAAACCCAAGATTTGGTTACTGGCTATCGGTTCAGCATTGATGAGCGTATCGCCACTGGCTAGCGCTAGTAATACTTTAGCGATTGAAGCTCAACAGCCCGATTCTGTGACAGTCGTAAAACAGTTTATTCAAGGCTTTAATAATCATAGTGTCGAGCAGTTACTGCAACATACTACGCCTAATGTGCATTGGTTTAATTTATCGGGCACTAAAATGGATGTTGAAACAGCGACTCAGCATGAGCTGGGGGCGGCTATGACGGACTATTTTTCCAGTCTAACTGACGCCCATGCCACATTGAGGCAGATAGTCGTGTCGGCAAATTATGTCAGTACCGTTGAAGAGGTGACTTGGAGCCATGAAGGTGAGCAAAGTAGTCAGTGTAGCCTTGGTGTTTATCAGTTATCGGGCGATAAAATTAGTGCGGTTTGGTATTACCCTGCCCATGCTTGTGATCAAACCACATGGGTAGAGAACAGCGAGCCAGGCATTGTTCAGCCAGAGATCAGCCTATTAAAAGAAACGCGTCAATAAGGAAAGCATACGTGTCAAAGAAATACATCATTGCACTGGATCAAGGTACTACCAGTTCTCGAGCCATCGTGTTTGATCACAATACCAATATGGTCGCTAGCTGCCAGCGTGAGTTTAGTCAGATGTACCCAAAACCGGGTTGGGTTGAACATGACGCGATGGAGATCTGGGCTTCGCAAAGTTCGACACTCATTGAGGCATTAGCGCGAGCTGACATTCATAGTGAAGATGTTGCCGCTATCGGCATTACCAACCAGCGCGAAACCACTGTGATATGGGATAAAGCGACAGGCAAGCCGGTTTACAATGCAATTGTATGGCAATGCCGTCGTAGTAAAGCTATCTGTGATGACTTAAAAGCACAGGGGCTGGAAGATTATGTTAAGCAAGCAACAGGTTTACTGCTTGATCCTTATTTCTCTGGCACAAAAATTAAGTGGATTCTGGATAATGTAGCAGGAGTGAGGGAGCGCGCGGAAAAAGGTGAGTTGCTATTCGGCACGATTGATACCTGGCTGGTGTGGAAGCTCACCGAGGGACAAGCCCATGTCACCGATCCAACGAATGCATCGCGCACCCTGTTATTTAATATTCACACCCAAGAGTGGGATGAGACTCTGCTTAAGGCGCTCAATATTCCGCGTTCAATTTTACCAGAGGTCAAACCTTCTTCGGCTGTTTACGGTCATACTCGTATCGTGGGTGAAGGTAGCCATATTGCTATAGCAGGTATGGCTGGCGATCAGCAGGCGGCATTGTTTGGTCAGCTTTGTATTGAAGAGGGGATGGCAAAAAATACTTATGGCACCGGGTGTTTCTTATTAATGAATACCGGTCTTGAGGCCGTTCAGTCACAGCATGGGCTATTAACCACTATAGCCATTGGTGCTAATGGTGAGGTGAATTACGCGCTAGAGGGCTCGGTTTTCATGGGCGGCGCCACAGTGCAATGGCTTAGAGATGAGCTAGGGCTTATTCGTGATGCACAAGATACCGAATACTTTGCCTCTAAAGTTGAAGATACCCATGGGGTATATTTAATTCCTGCGTTTGTCGGTTTGGGCGCGCCATACTGGGATCCAGACGCGAGGGGCGCCTTAGTGGGGTTAACTCGGGGCGCTAATCGTAACCATATCATTAGGGCCGCACTTGAAGCGATAGCTTATCAAAGTCGTGATTTGCTTGATGCCATGGCTAAAGATAGTCATGTTGAGCTTAAGCAGATTAAAGTCGATGGCGGTGCGGTAGCGAACGATTTCTTAATGCAGTTTCAGTCAGATATTACCAATGTTGAAGTTCAGCGGCCTGATTTAACTGAAACCACGGCCATGGGGGCCGCATTTCTAGCGGGATTGGCGGTCGGGTTTTGGGAGTCAACTGATGAGCTAAAGCTGAAAGCAGGAGTGGAGCGTAGCTTTACGCCACAGATCACGGCACAAAAACGCGATAGCTTATATCAAGGCTGGCAAGATGCTGTGGCTCGGATCCGCTAAGCGATAACCACTAACCACAAAGCTATACATTGATGTCGATCTTAGTGTGGATCGACTCACTCTGTTTTGTTGCGGGTTCAGACTCTGTTGAGCTAGCAGGCTCGTTAAAATGAGTTGGCTGGTTAGAATGAGTCGCCTCAGCTGATTGAGCTATTTGCGGCAGAGTCAGTTCTTCTGGATTATCTTGTGCTTCTTTAGCTCGGCGGTCTTTGCTTGCGCCTTTTCTTCTCTCTAGGCTGGGGTCGAGTTGGTAAGCAATTTGTTGATCTTTGCGCCTATCATCGCTTGAAGAGCGCCTTTCTAGGTGAGGCGGTAGTTGAGACTGTGGCGGCTCATGGCTATCGGCACTGATTGCAGCACTATTATCGATACGCTTTACTTTTTCCTTAGTCTTTAGCTTCGATAAGACCGGCTTAGCAAGCATGGCATATACACTATCTAGACTAATCATTTGGCACCCCAGCATTAAATGTGATTATCCATTTATCGGCATGAGCTGGTTAAAATTTAGCCTTTATTTTGAGGTGAGCAAATTTATCCTGTATTGGAGGCGTAATTTGCAACCAATTTGGTTAATTATGATTAATTTAAAGCTAAGTCATCTCGATGCTACTGTGCTTTTATCTGGCAATTTTGAATAAGGTCATCTGCGTTAACGTCAATTTTATGGGGGAAATATCCACAATGGGCTTTAAATGCGGTCAATGCCCCCCTGTCTTCTGTCTGTTTTTCCTACTTTTTAGCCCAGAAGTCACATAGCATCCCCACTTAAATCCCTAGTAGGCTTATTCATTTTATTTTAATCAAAATGCGCTGCTAACCCGCTTGGTTGCTGGATCTTAAATAAGCGGCTTTCCTTGACAAGTCTTGCGTTCTATCCCTAAACTTAGCTGTTGTGGGGAAATGTGGATATTTGTGGGTAATTTATAGAATAACAGGGATGACAATAAGGTGTTTTCTGGAGCCAGCGCTATAAACCTTGATACAAAAGGACGGATCGCAATACCAAAGCGATACCGTGAGCCGCTGCACGCCTGCCATAATAGTCAACTTGTGATCACTGTAGATATTCAATCCTCTTGTTTATTGCTGTATCCCATTCAAGAGTGGGACAAAGTTGCAGCTAAACTCGCGTTACTTTCCGACACACAGCCTACCGAAAGAGCAATTAAACGCATGTTGCTCGGATACGCCCACGAATGTGAATTAGATGGTAACGGTCGCATGCTATTACCAACGCCTTTACGTCAATATGCCAATTTAGATAAGCGGGCGATGTTAGTCGGTCAGCTCAACAAGTTTGAGCTGTGGGACGAAGCGGCATGGCAACAACAGATTGAGCAGAGTCGATTAGCGATTCTTAATGAAGATTTGGCTGCTAACGAACGTTTGGCAGATTTTTCACTTTAGCGAGTGATACTTAAAAGTAGAAGAAACCCATGACACAAGAATTTGAACACCTATCAGTCCTGTTAACGGAAACAGTTGCTGGCTTAAACATAAAACCTGATGGCATCTATATCGATGGCACATTTGGTCGTGGTGGTCATTCTAGAAAAGTTCTTGAAGAACTTGGACCGAATGGAAGATTGATTGCTATCGATCGTGATCCGCAGGCGATCGCAGCGGCGCAGCAGTTTAAAGATGATAGCCGTTTTCAAATTGTGCATGGTGGTTTTGGCCAGTTGGCAGACTATGTAGAAGAGTTAGGCCTGAAAGGCAAAATTGATGGCGTGTTGTTGGACTTTGGCGTTTCATCGCCTCAGCTCGATGATGCGGAACGTGGTTTTAGTTTCTTAAGAGACGGCCCATTAGATATGCGTATGGACAACTCTCAGGGACAAACTGCAGCCCAGTGGATTGCTCGCGCCGAAATCGAAGATATGGCGTGGGTGTTTAAAACCTATGGCGAAGAGAAAAATGCGCGCCATATTGCTCGCTGTATCGCAGCCGATCGTGAGAAAGCCCCTTTTTTGCGCACCAAAGAGCTTGCGGACTTAATCGCTCGAATCACTAAGAACAAAGAGCGTAATAAGCATCCAGCTACTCGCGTATTCCAAGCTATCCGTATTTATATCAACAGTGAACTAGAGCAAATTGACCAGGCTCTAGAAGGCGCATTAACCGTGTTAGCGCCTGAAGGTCGCTTGTCAGTGATCAGCTTCCATTCGCTTGAAGACCGTATGGTAAAACGCTTCATTCGTCGTAATAGCCAAGGCGAAAGCGTACCTCATGGCCTGCCTATTACTGAAGAAGAGATTAATAAGTCACGTAAGCTCAAGGGCGTTGGTAAAGCGATTAAGCCTTCAGCAGAAGAGATTGAGCGTAACGCAAGAGCACGTAGCTCGGTGCTGCGTATTGCCCAACGCTTACCTTACGAAGTGTAAGTGAGCTAGAGGTTAGCGTGAGTAAATCGCAATTGAATTTAACTCGAATCGTGTTGCTAGATCTTTGGCATCACAAATGGGTCATGATCTTAGCATTGCTGGTGATGCTAAATGCGATTGCGGTGGTGTACACCAGTCATGAAGGACGAAAGTACACCAGCCAGTGGGATCAGTTATTACAAGAAAGAGACAGGCTAGATATTGAATGGCGTAACTTGCTTTTAGAAGAGCAGTCACGGTCTGAGCATAGCCGTATAACCCGCATAGCGACTAAAGAGCTTAATATGAATCGTCCGCTACCAAAAGATGAGGTTGTCGTAAGAGTGCCATGAGCAAACAGGCAAAGCGTAAACAAAAACCACAGTTAATCCAATGGCGTTTATACGTCGTGGTGGCTTTTGTTTGCCTGCTGTTTACCAGTTTGGTTGGCCGAGCTGCTTATATTCAAATCATCGAGCCTGAAATGCTACGTCACCAAAGTGACATGCGTACACTGCGCACCACGAGTCGTGAAGTGCAGCGTGGCCTCATCACCGACCGTAATGGTGAGATGCTCGCGGTGAGTGTGCCGGTCAAAGCGGTATATGCCGATCCTAAAGTGGTTCATGACAAGAATGGTTTTGCTGATATGCGCCGCTGGCAAGCATTAGCGGATGTTTTGCATGAGCCAAAAGAAGATATTCTTAAACGTGTTCAGTCTAATCCTCGTAAACGCTTTACCTACCTTAAACGCCAAGTGACTCCAGCGGTTGCCGACTATATCAAACAGTTAAAGCTACCGGGTGTTTACCTTAAGCCTGAATCACGTCGTTATTACCCAACCGGTGAGATCTCGGCGCAGTTAGTAGGTATCACCAATATCGATGATAAAGGCATTGAAGGGCTTGAGAATAGCTATAACGACTGGCTAACTGGCACGCCGAGCAAGCAAAAAGTACGAAAGTCACGTGACGGTCATGTCGTCGAGCGTCTTGATATGGTGCAGGAGGGCGAGAGCCCTAATGACTTAGTGCTAAGTATTGACCAACGCATTCAACAGCTTGCCTATCGCGAGCTTAAAAAAGCCACTGAGATTAACCAAGCAACATCCGGTTCTATCGTGGTGTTAGATGTGCATACCGGTGAAGTATTGGCAATGGCTAACACGCCATCGTACAACCCTAATTCACGCGAAAACCTGCAAAGTTATCGTATGCGTAACCGTGCATTGACCGATTCTTACGAGCCCGGTTCAACGATTAAGCCGTTTGTGGTCGCCGCAGCACTCGAAGCTGGCACCATTAAAGCGAATGACATTATTAAGACTAACCCTGGCCGCATGCGTATCGGCGGTAAGATTGTCCGTGACGGTCGAAACTATGGCGATCTTTCCCTGAGTGGCATTTTGGTGCATTCCAGTAACGTGGGTATGACAAAGATTGCGTTATCTATGCCAGTGCAGGAACTATTAGGCGCCTACCAAACCATGGGGCTGGGTAATTATTCTGGAATAAATTTAGAAGGTGAAAGTGCCGGGCTTATTCACGACCGTCGTCGTTGGTCTGAGTTTGAACGTGCGACCTTGTCTTTTGGTTACGGCTTAATGGCCACACCACTACAGCTTGCAAGAATGTACTCAATTTTGGGCAACAAGGGCGTACTGTACCCAGTTTCGATTTTAAAACTAAAACAAAAGCCTGAAGGTACCCAAGTGCTTTCTCCTGAAGTGGCACAAGGTGTCATGGAGATGTTGGTTGGAGTGACAGAAAAAGGTGGCACCGCGCGTAAGGCCCATATTGAAGGTTATCCAGTAGCGGGGAAAACCGGTACTGCACGTAAGGCGGTAGCCGGTGGTTATGGCGAAGACTACGTAGCGTTATTTGCCGGCGTTGCTCCTGTGCACAATCCTAAACTCGCCATTGCCGTTGTAGTGAATGAGCCAAAAGGCGATCGCTATTATGGCGGCGATGTTGCGGCGCCCGTTTTTGCCGCGGTCATGTCAGGTGCTTTACAAATGCTAAACGTTGAGCCTATTTCAAATCGTGAAAAGGTCCGTTTAGCTGCTAATTCTAGGAGTGTTGAATAATGCTAATACGCGATCTATTAGCGCCATGGTTCCATTATTCGGGAGCCGAAGACTTCTTGGAGCTCACACTAGATAGCCGTGCTGTACAAGCTGGCTACCTGTTCGTTGCTATTCCAGGCTATCAAGTCGATGGTCGCAAATATATTACTGCAGCCTTTGAGCGCGGTGCAGTCGCAGCCTTAGTGCATACCGACTCACCCGATGAGCACGGTAAGGTTATCAATGAGGCTGGGCTCCAGATCCTATTTTTCCAGCTGAATAGACAAATTTCAGCCTTGGCTGCGCAAGCTTATCCACTGTCGCAATCGCGCCCACAAATTATTGGCGTGACAGGGACTAATGGCAAAACCTCTGTGACTCAGCTAGTGGCACAGTTGCAATTATTGCAGGGTAAAACAACTGCGGTGATGGGGACCTTAGGTAATGGTTTGTGGGGCGAACTTGTTGATAGTGGCAACACCACCGCCGATCCCATCACGCTTATTAAACAGTTGCAAGATTTTGAACAACGCGGCGCCGATACCTGCGCAATGGAAGTCTCTAGCCATGGTCTAGTGCAAGGGCGGGTCGAGGCGGTTCCATTTGATGTGGCGGTATTTACCAACTTAAGTCGTGATCACTTAGATTATCATCACACCATGGATGCCTATGGTGCAGCCAAAAAGCGCTTGTTCCAATTTGCCAGCCTACGCGCGGGCTTAATTAATTGTGATGATGCCTTAGGTCGAGACTGGCTTGCAGAGCTAGCGTCAGACAAGCTTATCGGCTTTAGTATCAAAGCGGATGCCAAGGCTGCCATTTATAGCAAAGATTGTCATTTTCATGATGGTGGCGTGTCATGCACCTTGGTTTGGCCAACGGGTGAGGCCAAGCTTAACTCTCCGTTACTCGGCGACTTTAACCTCTCAAACCTATTAGCAGCCCTAGGCGCGCTTTACCTACTCGGTGAAGATATGCATGCGCTGGTGGCACTAGCAGAAAAGCTGGAGCCGGTAGCAGGTCGTATGGAGCGTGTTACCACTAAAAATGGCGTCACATTGGTGGTTGATTATGCCCACACTCCAGATGCTATTGAGCAGGCGCTAAAAGCGCTCAGAGTGCATTGTAAAGGCCTGCTTTGGTGTGTGTTCGGTTGTGGTGGCGACAGAGATAAGGGCAAGCGCCCTATGATGGCCGCCAGTGCAGAGCAGTTTGCCGATAAGGTGATGGTGACTAACGATAACTCGCGCAGTGAAGATCCGAATGCAATTATTGCCGATATTTTAGCGGGGCTACAGCGGCCTGAAGACGCGTTAACACAAGTTGATCGTCAAGCGGCTATTAAAGAAGTTGTGGCTCAGGCAGTTGCGGGCGATATGGTATTGCTAGCAGGTAAAGGTCATGAAACCTATCAAGAGATTAATGGTGCAAGATTGAATTACGATGAAAGAGCATTTACAAGAGCCATTGCAGAAGGTGAAGCATGATTAGCGTTTCTTTGGCCGAGCTAGCGAGCCGCTTAAATGGTCAACTTGTTGGCAGCGACGTGCTGATAGATAGCGTTTCAAGCGACAGTCGTGCAGTAAACAGCCAAACCCTGTTTGTGGCACTGAAAGGCGAGAATTTTGATGGCCACGTTTTTGCACAAGCTGCAGTCGACGCGGGTGCTAATGCGTTGCTGGTTGAGCGTGAGTTGCCGATAAATGCCAGCCAGCTTATCGTCAGTAATAGTCAAAAGGCGATGGGTGAGATTGGTGCATATGTGCGTGAAAAGCTTGCCCCAGTTTGTGTGGCATTAACCGGTTCAAACGGTAAAACCAGCGTAAAAGAGATGATTGCGACAATTTTGACGCAGAAACATCAAGTGCTTTATACCGCAGGCAATTTCAATAACGAAATTGGTGTGCCCTTGACCCTATTAAGGTTACAAGCGGGTGATGAATTTGGCGTATTTGAACTCGGAGCAAACCATGCTGGTGAGATTGATTATACCTCTAGCTTAGTTAAGCCAAGTGTTGCCATGGTCAATAACGTGGCGTCGGCTCACCTTGAGGGCTTTGGTTCTTTAGAGGGCGTGGCTAAGGCCAAATCTGAGATCTTTAACCATATTGGCACTGGTGGCACCGCGGTGATTAATGCCGATGATGCATTTGCTGATGTCATGCTTCAGGCGTCTAGCCATGTTAAGCAGTTATGTTTTGGCGTTAAAAATGAAACGTCGAGAGATCTTGATGTTTTTGCAACAGATTTGATGGCTGACGCCTATGGACGTTATGCCTTTAGCCTTTGCTACGGTGCAGAAGTACATAGAGTTAAATTGCCGTTAGCGGGACGTCATCAGGTGTCAAATGCATTGGCCGCTACAAGCATGTGCCTTGCACTGGATCTGTCTTTAGCTGAGATCTGCCAAGGACTTAGTCAGCTACAACCTGTAAAAGGACGTATGCTGCCAAGTCAACTTGGACGAGTGACAGTGATTGATGACAGTTACAATGCAAATCCGGCTTCGGTTGGCGCTGCAATTGACTGGCTTCAAGAAATTAAAGGAAATCGCTGTTTAGTGCTGGGCGATTTGGGCGAATTAGGCGACAATGCCGCCCTTTTGCATTGTGAGCTTGGGGAATTAGCCAAGGCCAAAGGCGTTAACGCGCTGTTTTGTGTCGGTACGCTAAGCGAAGGTGCAAGTCATGCTTTTGGTTCCACTCACTATCACGATATCGATGATTTAGTTGCAGGATTAATTCAATACATTAATGAGTTACCGGCTGAAATCACAGTGCTAGTGAAAGGTTCTCGCAGTGCGAGAATGGAACGTGTAGTCGAAGCTTTAACAATGGCCTATGGTCGCGGGGAGTTTGTTTAATGCTGGTTTACCTGGCTGAGTATTTAACCCAGTTTTACAGTGGGTTTAACGTATTTTCTTATGTCACCTTTCGAGCAATCTTAGGCTTGATGACGGCAATGGTATTTAGTCTTTGGTGGGGACCGAAGATGATTGCACGCTTGCAGTTAATGCAAATTGGCCAAGTCGTGCGCAATGATGGTCCTGAATCGCACTTTAGCAAACGCGGCACGCCAACGATGGGGGGATTATTGATCCTTGCCGGTGTGTTTATTAGTGTGTTGTTGTGGGGCGATCTTGGTAGCCGTTACGTATGGGTAGTGCTGTTTGTATTAGGTAGCTTTGGCTTAATCGGCTTTATTGATGATTACCATAAAGTGGTGCGTAAAGACACTAAAGGCTTAATTGCTCGGTGGAAGTACTTACTGCAATCTTTGGCTGCACTAGTTATAGCAGTGTATTTATATGCATCAGCACAAAGCCCGGGTGAAACCCAGTTAGTCGTGCCTTTCTTTAAAGATATTATGCCTCAGCTTGGCGGCTTCTTTATCGTGCTGGTTTATTTCACTATTGTGGGCTCAAGCAATGCAGTGAATTTAACTGACGGTCTCGACGGTTTGGCGATTATGCCGACGGTTATGGTCGCGGCAGCATTTGCCTTGATTGCTTACCTGTCTGGTCACGTTCAGTTTGCTAGCTACTTACATCTTCCTTACTTGCCTGGTGCGGGTGAGCTTGTGATCGTTTGTACCGCAATTGTTGGTGCAGGCCTAGGCTTCTTGTGGTTTAACACTTATCCAGCGCAAGTCTTTATGGGTGATGTTGGATCTTTAGCGCTAGGTGCAGCTTTAGGCGCAATTGCGGTGTTGGTTCGTCAAGAAATCTTATTGGTGATTATGGGTGGCGTCTTTGTGATGGAGACTGTATCGGTGATCCTACAAGTTGGCTCTTATAAGCTGCGTGGACAGCGCATCTTCCGCATGGCACCTATTCATCATCATTATGAGTTGAAGGGCTGGCCGGAGCCGAGAGTGATTGTACGTTTTTGGATTATTTCTTTGTTCCTCGTCCTACTTGGATTGGCGACATTAAAGCTTAGATAAGCTAAATAACAGCTTGAAATTAGATAGCACAGTTAATTTAAACAACAGGATTACATAGGTCTGATATGGCGCAGCAATATTCACACATCGTTTTAGGTTTAGGTGCAACAGGCTTATCTGTTGTGCGTTACCTGTGTGCGCAAGGCATTGTCCCTTTAGTGATGGATAGCCGAACTCAGCCTCCTGGTGCTGACACCTTAGCGGCAGACTTTCCTCAAGTAGAGTTAGTCGCGGGTGGATTTGATTGTCGCTATTTAGTGCAAGCGCAGCAGATCATCATCAGTCCTGGTATAGCATGCGAAACCCCAGAAGTTAGGGTCGCATTCGATATGGGGATTGAGGTGATTGGTGATGTGGAACTTTTCGCGAGAGAAGTGAGCAAAACCTCTGCTAAAGTGATTGGTATTACCGGTTCTAACGGTAAAACCACGGTCACAACCTTAGTGGGCGAGATGGCTAAAGCCAGCGCTTGTTCATACGCTGTTGGTGGCAATATCGGTATACCAGCCTTGGACCTACTACTGGAGCCTAAAGATTTATATATTTTAGAGTTATCGAGTTTTCAGCTTGAAACTACCCTGAGTTTGCAGTGCACAGCAGCAACTTGCCTCAACATTAGCGAAGACCATATGGATCGTTACAGCGATCTAGAGTCATATCGCCAGGCAAAACTTAAGCTGTATGAACAAACCAAAATGGTGCTGTTTAATCGCGAAGACCCATTAACCATTCCGAATAATCCGACTAATCAGCAAAGTTTTGGTTTAAATGCGCCAGAAGTTGATGACTGGGGAATTTCAGGTGGAATGGTCGTGCAAGGTAACAGCCAGATTATGTCTGTTAGCGATGTGGTGCTTGTGGGAAGTCATAACCATGCAAATGTCATAGCGGCAATGGCGTTAGCAACTGCAGCAGGTATTGGGCGAGATTTTCAAATCGAGGTCGCTAAGACATTCAGTGGATTAGCTCATCGCTGTGAAGTGATTGCTGATATTGCTGGCGTGACTTATGTCAACGACTCTAAGGCGACCAATGTTGGCGCGACTGTCGCAGCAATCGAGGGCTTAAGTGATCACTTAGGTGAACTGATCTTGATCGCTGGCGGCGACGGCAAAGGTGCAGACTTTTCTCCGTTAGTACCAGTACTAGGCAAAGTCAGCCAGCTAATCACGTTGGGTAAAGATGGCGATAAAGTCGCGGCGTTAAAAGCGGACTCAATAAAAGTAAAGACAATGGCAGAGGCTGTTGCCAAGGCGCATGAGATAGCGACAGCAGGTGATATCGTGATTTTGTCACCAGCATGCGCCAGCTTAGATATGTACCCCAACTTTATGGCTCGCGGGGATGAATTTCGCAGCTTAGTAGAAGCGCTTCATGGCGAGTAGCGAGAAGCAGTTAAGCTTATTTGGCAACCGCTTTAAGTGGTCGTTGCCGAATTTGTTTAATGACACCTCGGCACCAGGAATGCAGCTATATGATCGGCCGTTAATGTTTGCGGTGTTGTCACTTATCTGCTTTGGCTTTGTGATGGTGATGTCAGCTTCTATGCCAGAGGCGCAAACCTTGACCGGCAATCCGTTTCATTTTGTTTGGCGTCACGGCGCTTACTTAGTCGGTTGCGTTATTATTGCGGCGGTGGTGCTGCAAATAGAGATGCGCCATTGGCAACACTTTAGTCCGTGGTTGTTGGTCGTCGTTGGTGTCATGCTGGTCGCGGTGCTGTTTGTGGGCACAACCGTTAATGGAGCAACCCGCTGGTTATCGATAGGGCCAATCCGTATTCAGGTAGCCGAGATAGCTAAGTTTGCCTTTGCCATCTACATGGCTGGCTACTTGGTACGACGCCACCAGGAGATTAGAGAAAACGCTAAAGGCTTTTATAAGCCCATTGCTGTTTTTGCTGTATATGCGTTTTTGATTTTGATGCAACCAGACTTAGGTACTGTGGTCGTACTGTTTGTGGGTACCGTCGGGTTACTGTTTTTAGCGGGCGCGCGATTACTGGACTTCTTCGCATTGATCTTAACTGGGATATTAGCATTCGTGGCCTTGGTATTACTTGAGCCCTACCGAATGCGCCGAGTAACGTCGTTCCTCGACCCGTGGCAAGATCCGTTCGGTAGCGGTTATCAGCTGACTCAATCTCTTATGGCGTATGGACGCGGTGATTGGTTTGGCCAAGGCTTAGGCAACAGTATTCAAAAGTTAGAGTATCTGCCTGAGGCGCACACTGACTTTATCTTTGCGGTTATTGGCGAAGAGTTAGGGTTTATCGGCATTATCGCCGTATTAGCAGTGCTGCTATTTGTTGCACTGCGAGCGATTAAACTCGGCAGTATGTGTCTAGCACTAGAAAGAGCATTCGAAGGTTATCTTGCTTATGGCATCGGGATCTGGATCTGCTTTCAAACCGTGGTAAACGTTGGTGCCAGTATTGGTATGTTACCAACCAAAGGATTAACTCTGCCATTTATTAGCTATGGCGGTAGTAGTTTGTGGGTCATGACGGCGGCAGCCATGTTGCTTATCCGAATAGACCATGAAAGACGATTAAGTGTTATTCAGGCCGTTGAAGGCCGGACAAGTAAACAATGAGTGAATTAATGACTAACCAAGCTGAAGAAAAACGCATTTTAATCATGGCTGGCGGAACTGGCGGCCATGTATTTCCTGCGCTAGCGGTGGCTAAATATTTGAGTCAGCAAGGCTGGAAAGTGCGTTGGTTAGGCACTGCAGAGCGAATGGAAGCGAGATTAGTGCCACAACATGGCTTTGATATCGACTTTATCGATATTAAAGGTGTGCGTGGTAATGGCTTGATGCGAAAGCTCGCTGCGCCATTTAAGATCCTACGTTCGGTGATGCAGGCGCGTGCTGTTATTAAAAAGTTTAAGCCCGATGTGGTGATGGGCATGGGCGGCTTTGCTAGCGGTCCTGGCGGCGTTGCTGCCAAGATGTGTGGCATACCTTTGGTGTTGCATGAACAGAATGCGATTCCGGGCATGACCAATAGATTGTTGTCGCGTATCGCCTCTGAGGTGCTATGTGCCTTTGACGGTACCTTTACCGACATTAAAGCTGAAACTGTCGGTAATCCTATCCGCAAAGAGCTTATCGCCCTTGGCGAAAAGCAAAAGCCTGCCTGTGACGATGATTCGCTAAAAGTGCTCGTTGTAGGCGGTAGTTTGGGAGCAAAGATTTTTAATGATGTCATGCCAAGTGTACTCGAAGGGGTGAGTAAAACCCATTCAATGACGGTTTGGCATCAAGTTGGGCGTGATAATTTAGCGAGCGTTAAAGCCGAATATCAACGATTAGGCCAAGATGGCAGCGTAAGCGTTGCTGAGTTTATTGATGATATGGAAGCGGCTTATCGCTGGGCTGATGTGGTGGTGTGTCGCTCTGGTGCGTTAACCGTATCTGAATTAGCTGCAGTCGGTTTACCGAGCTTGCTAGTGCCATACCCACATGCGGTAGATGATCATCAGACTAAAAATGCCCAAGTATTAGTTAACGCTGGGGCAGCATTTTTACTGCCACAGCCTATAGTCGATACCAGCAAGTTAATGACTAAATTGTCGATGCTGGCATCTGATAAACAAGAATTATGCAATATGGGCCAGCGTGCTCGAGACGTTGCCATTTTAGATGCAACTCAAAGAGTCGCCAACGTCTGTATTCGATTAGCACAGAAGGGTTGAGATGAGTAACAAAGCAGAGAAGTATTCGCAGCTAAGATCCATGATCCCTGAAATGCGCAGGGTTAAGCACATCTATTTTGTTGGAATAGGTGGTGCGGGTATGGGCGGCATAGCGGAAGTGCTTGTTAATGAAGGTTACCAGTTAAGTGGTTCAGATATCGCTGAAAGTGCGGTCACTCAGCGATTAGCTCAACTTGGTGCGACCATCTATATTGGCCACGATGCAAGCCAAGTTAAAGGTGTAGACGTGGTTGTTGTTTCAACCGCGATTAGCGCTGACAACCCTGAGTTGGTTGCAGCAAAAGCGCTTAGGATCCCCGTGGTGCGTCGGGCTGAAATGCTAGCTGAGCTGATGCGCTACCGTCATGGTGTCGCTGTTGCCGGAACTCACGGTAAGACGACTACGACGAGTTTGATCGCAAGTGTTTATGGTCGAGCAGAGCGCGATCCCACTTTTGTGATTGGCGGCTTGTTAAATAGCGCAGGTACTAACGCTCGATTAGGTCATAGCCGTTACTTAATTGCTGAAGCTGATGAGAGTGACGCGAGCTTTTTACATCTGCAGCCGATGGTCAGTGTCGTGACTAACATCGAAGCTGACCATATGGATACCTATGAAGGTGATCTAGAAAAGCTTAAAACAACCTTCGTTGATTTCCTGCATAACCTGCCTTTTTATGGGGTTGCAGTAGTCTGTATCGATGACCCTATTGTACGAGAGCTTATTCCACGTATTGGTCGTCGTGTAGTGACTTACGGTTTTAGCGATGACGCTGATGTGCAGGCGCTAGATTTCGAGCAAACAGGCTATTGCAGCGCATTCACGGTTAGACGTGCAGGGTTAGCAGATGTGCGCTTAACAGTTAACTTGCCAGGCGAGCACAACGTGTTAAACGCGCTGGCAGCGATTGCCGTAGCTACTGAAGATGACATCGAAGATGAAGCAATTATTGCTGCTTTAGGTGAGTTTCAAGGCATTGGTCGTCGTTTTCAGCAAATTGGCGAGTTTAGTACCGCGAAAGGTGAGATTAAATTGGTTGATGACTATGGTCACCACCCAAGTGAAGTTGCCGCCACGATAAAGGCTGCCAGACTCGGTTGGCCTGAACGCCGCTTGGTGATGATCTATCAGCCGCACCGTTACAGTCGTACCCGCGACTTGTATGAGGACTTTGTAGAAGTACTATCACAAGTCGACTGCCTGTTGATGTTAGATGTATACGCCGCAGGTGAAGCACCTATTCCGGGGGCTGACAGTCGGGCATTGTGTCGCTCTATTCGTGTTCGTGGTCAGGTTGAGCCTGTATTTGTTGCGAGCACCGAGCAGCTAGAAACCGTTTTACCAGAGATATTGCAAGACGGTGATTTACTGCTGACCCAAGGGGCTGGCAGTATTGGGTTGTTATCACGTAGCCTTGCCGAATCGAATTTGGGTTTTGGTACTGAGACTACTGATGAAAAAAATGCGTAATTTAGAGTTATATACCTTAAGTTACACATCTAATTTTGACGCTTGGAATAAGGGCTATATAATGGCCGATTTTCTGAGTTCCCGGTTGCAAAAGGAAGCCTAAGGTGTCTTGGCGCGAGAAAGGTCAGCGTATTCGAGTTTTGCTTTCGCAAGCTGATTGGTATCTGTGTTTTGGTTTAGCGTTCTTACTGTGCGTATTGATTGGTTTATCGATGGCAGTGATGAAACTCAATACCGTGCTAAATGATGCTGATGCGCTACCTATTGAAGCGGTAGCGATTAAAGGGGAGCGCTTATATACAGACGATAAAGAGATCCAACTAGCATTGCAGGATTTGATGCAGAGGAGTTTCTTTTCGGCTGATGTGACCCAAGTGCAAGAAGCCCTCGAAGCATTACCTTGGGTTTACCAAGCCTCCGTTAGGCGCGAGTGGCCAGCCAAGTTAAAGGTATATTTGGTTGAACAAAAACCAGTTGCGCATTGGAATGGTGATGCTTGGCTCAATATTTACGGCGAAGTGTTTGATGCACCGGCGAAAGAAGGTATACCTAATTTACCTATATTGACGGGTCCTGAAGAGCAAGGTAAGTCGGTACTAACTACTTACCAGCAGGTAGGCGAGTTATTAAGAATTAATGGCTTTAACTTACAAAGTTTAAGCTTAAGTCCAAGGCATGCTTGGCACGCTGAGCTAAATAATGGCATTAAGCTGGAGCTCGGTCGAGAAGATAAGATGGCAAGGATACAAAGATTTATCCACGTCTACCCAAAACTTGCAGAGCAAGATAAACAGGTAGCTATTGTGGATTTGCGCTACGACACAGGTTTGGCCGTAGGTTGGGATGATGCACAAAAAGAGAGCCGTTAATTAATGACCAAGAATCTAGATAGAAATCTGATTGTGGGATTGGACATAGGGACATCAAAAGTCGCTGTGATCATTGGTGAAGTATTGCCTGACGGTGAGATCAGTATTGTCGGTCTGGGAAACCATCCTTCAAGGGGGATGGATAAAGGCGGCGTAAACGATCTCGACTCTATCGTCCGCAGCGTACAAAGAGCACTGGATCAAGCCGAGTTAATGGCAGATTGCCAGGTCTCATCGGTGTATTTAAGTATTTCTGGCAAACATATCGAATGTCAGAATGAAAACGGCATGGTGTCGATTAACGACGAAGAAGTGACTCAAGAAGATGTCGACAATGTGATCCATACGGCTCGCTCTGTCAAAATTCCAACTGAGCGTCGTATCTTGCATGTATTGCCTCAAGAATACGCTATTGATATACAGGACGGCATTAAGAGCCCAATTGGCATGTCAGGTATGCGTATGGAAGCCAAGGTTCATATCGTGACTTGTGCCAATGACATGGCTAAGAACATCACTAAGAGTGTCGAGCGCTGTGGTTTAAAAGTTGACGACTTAGTGTTTTCAGCCATCGCTTCAGCTGATTCAGTACTGACTGATGATGAGAAAGACTTAGGCGTTTGCTTGGTCGATATTGGTGGCGGTACAACCGATATTGCGGTTTATACCAATGGTGCACTGCGTCACTGTGCTGTCGTGCCCGTTGCGGGTAATCAGGTGACTAACGATATCGCTAAGATATTCCGTACACCTTTGTCACACGCAGAACAGATTAAGGTGCAGCACGCTAGCGCTCGTAGCGCGATGGTGAGCCGTGAAGACAGTATCGAGGTGCCTTCAGTAGGTGGTCGTCCTTCACGTAGCATGTCACGTCACACGTTAGCGGAAGTGGTTGAACCTAGATACCAAGAATTATTTGAATTGATCTTAAAGCAGCTACGCGATAGCGGCTTAGAAGATCAGGTTGCAGCAGGCATTGTCATTACTGGTGGTACCGCATCGATTGAAGGTGCCGTTGATATCGCTGAAGCGACATTTGGTATGCCAGTGAGAATGGCACAGCCGCTGCCAGTTAAAGGTTTACACGAATATGTGGATCAGCCTATTTACTCTACCGGAGTCGGGTTGCTTCACTATGGTGCGCGCAGAGTGATCGAACGACAGTTCGAACGTCCTGAACGACAAGGGGTTACCAGTCTTTGGAATCGGGTTCAGAGCTGGTTTAAAGGCGAGTTTTAGTTAATAACGCAGGCATAACGGAGAAAAGACCATGTTTGAGATCATGGATAGTCATTCAGACGAAGCGGTGATTAAGGTCATCGGTGTCGGTGGTGGCGGCGGTAACGCTGTTGAGCATATGGTTAAACACAACATCGAAGGTGTTGAGTTTGTAGCAACAAATACTGACGCACAAGCATTGCGTAAGTCTGCTGCAACGACCACAATTCAATTGGGTCGCGATGTGACCAAAGGTTTAGGCGCTGGCGCCAACCCTGAAATCGGTCGTTTAGCGGCAGAAGAAGACAGAGAAAACATTCGTAATGCGATTAAAGGTTCAGACATGATCTTTATCGCTGCGGGTATGGGCGGTGGTACCGGTACTGGTGCTGCACCAGTAGTTGCAGAAATTGCACGTGAAGAAGGTATTCTTACTGTTGCTGTTGTAACCAAGCCTTTCCCATTCGAAGGCAAGAAGCGTATGACCTACGCGGATCAAGGTATTGAGCAGCTTGCTAAGCATGTTGACTCGCTAATTACCATTCCAAATGAAAAGTTACTTAAAGTGTTAGGTCGTGGTACGTCTTTATTAGATGCATTCGCTGCAGCTAACAACGTGTTACTTGGCGCGGTTCAAGGTATTGCCGAGCTAATTACTCGCCCAGGTCTAATCAACGTCGATTTCGCCGACGTAAAAACGGTTATGTCTGAAATGGGTAATGCCATGATGGGTACCGGTGTAGCAAGCGGTGAAGATCGTGCTGAAGAAGCTGCAGAAGCGGCTGTTGCAAGTCCATTACTTGAAGATATTGATCTAGCTGGTGCGCGTGGCGTATTAGTTAACATCACTGCGGGTATGGATATGAGCATTGAAGAGTTCGAGACTGTGGGTAACCACGTTAAGGCTTATGCTTCTGATAACGCAACTGTTGTTGTGGGCGCGGTAATCGACCCTGAAATGTCTGATGAGCTACGTGTAACGGTTGTTGCTACGGGTATTGGCGCAGAAAAGAAGCCGGATATCCAGCTAGTATCTAAGCCTGCTCCACGTCCAGAGCCGATTGTTCCAGCTGAGCCTCGTGTAGAGAGCTTTGCAGCAGAAGACGCTATCGCTCCAACGATGTCACACGGTAATACTGCAGCTGCAACTCAGCCTCAAGTAGCAACACCAGTGGCTGAAAAAAAGAGCGATCTTGACTACTTAGATATCCCAGCATTTTTGCGTAAGCAAGCTGATTAATCTTAGTGTTAATAAATAGTTAAGAAGTATGAGGCAATACTAAACTATTGTCCTAAAGCTGAGTGAGTTTTGGTGAATTTGCAAAGATATGCTAAGATATCCGACCAGCATAGCCTGCACACGACTGAAAAGTGTGCGGTTAGCGCTTTTTTGTTGAGATAATGAACGGGTAAATACATGATTTTTCAAAGAACTGTAAAAGAAATGGTTAAAACGACTGGTGTTGGATTGCATTCCGGCAACAAGGTTACGTTGATCATTAAACCCGCGCCCATCAATACCGGTATTAAGCTAGTTCGTACCGACTTGTCGCCTGCAGTTGAAATACCAGCTGTTGCCGATCAAGTTCGTGAAACGACTATGTGTACTGCCTTGGTAAATGATGATGGTGTTCGTATCTCAACAATTGAGCATCTATTTGCAGCGCTAGCCGGACTAGGTATTGATAACGCAGTTATCGAAGTTGACGCGCCTGAAATTCCAATTATGGATGGCAGTGCGAGTCCTTTTGTTTTCCTACTTCAGTCTGTAGGTATTCAAGAGCAAAACGCCGCTAAAAAATACATCAAAATCACTAAACCTATCCGTGTTGAAGACGGTGATAAGTGGGCAGAGTTGAAACCTTTTAAAGGCTTCAGAGTCGATTTCGCAATTGACTTTAACCACCCAGAGATCGCGCGTAGTCAGCAGCATATGGTTATGGATTTTTCATCGTCTGCTTTTGTGAAAGATATCAGCCGTGCAAGAACCTTTGGTTTTATGCGCGATATTGAGTACCTAAGAGCGAATAATCTTGCACTAGGTGGCAGCATGGAAAATGCTGTTGTTCTTGACGAATATCGCGTCCTCAACCCCGATGGCCTGCGTTATGAGGACGAGTTCGTTAAGCATAAGATTCTTGACGCTTTTGGTGATCTATATGTAGCGGGTCACGCTATTGTTGGTGAGTTCTGTGCATACAAAACTGGCCACGCACTTAACAATCAGTTAGTACGTGCCATGCTTGCACAGCAGGACGCTTGGGAAATTGTCAGTTTTGAAAAAGAAGCCGACGCACCAGTCAGCTTCTCGGTACCTGCGGGTGCTGTATTCGCTTAATCGCGAATTAAGATTGCCTTGAACGGCTGGCTAATGCAGCCAGCCGTTTTAGTTTTACCGCTAATGTCCCCTCAGTATGTTCAGCTAACGCTTCAATATGAGCGGCGGCATTTTCACTAATTAGGTTGTGAGCGACCTTGGGTTTTGTTTCATACATTAACAAGCTTGGGTTGACTTTAACCTCGATTGCGGTAAGCATGGGTAGCGTTTCGGCTTGCAGCTGTTGTAATATTTTGGGTTTTTGGAAGTTAATTCTTGCCGCCCAAGCAGCCGTAGTTGTTTCAATAACCAAGATCCCTTGGCGTAAATTGGCAACCTTTAGTTGCTCTGTCACTGGACCAGTTAGCACTTGTTTCACGTAGCGATCTAAGTGTAATAACAGTTCTGCCTTTTCAGCTAAGTTAGGCATTGTGCCTTGCTGATGTAGTAACTGACTGAGATCCTGTGGGGGCTTTTTCATATGATAATAAAATGGCTTAATTAGGCTATGAGTGTAACAGTTTTTATTCAAGGTCGAAATGGTGCCACACGCTGGCAACCAGGAAAGCGTTGGCTGCTATTGCCTATTTTGCTCATCGCAGCAGGTACGGGTCTTTATCAGCACAATGCCAAGCAACTTACACAGCAACAAGCTAATGTCGACGGCGAGCGTATGGCTCGTGAAGAACAAAAAGATGAGTTAGTCGCGCTAAAGAGTGCGACAGAGACTCAACTTTCGATGTTGGTTGCCCACGTTGCTCGTATGCAAGCTAAACTCACGCGCTTAGAAGCACTGGGTCAGCAAGTTGCTCTCAATAATCAATTAGAAGATCAATTTGATTTCTCTTCAGAAGTCGGTGTTGGTGGTATCAGTGAGTTGGGTACTAACATCGAACTCGATCAGCTTATCGCAGATATGGATAAGTTGGTGTCTCGAATAGATAATAATAATGTTCAGTTATCACTACTTGAAACAGTAGCATCTAATCTCCATATAGATGAAGAGCGTTATATATCTGGGCGACCAATCCAGAAAGGTTGGTTATCCTCGCCCTATGGTTTACGTAATGATCCTTTTAACGGTAAAAGAACGATGCATAAAGGTATCGACTTTGCTGGAAAAGAGGGCGTCGATGTAATCGCGACAGCAGGTGGCGTAGTTACATGGGCGGACAAGATGTTTGGTTATGGTGAGTTAGTCGAAATTGATCATGGAAATGGTCTAAGCACTCGTTATGGTCACAATAAAGCTTTGTCAGTAACTGTGGGCGATGTGGTCGCTAAAGGCGATAAAATCGCTGTGATGGGAAGTACTGGGCGCTCAACTGGGCCTCATGTACACTATGAAGTGTTGCGTGGTGGACAGCAGATCGATCCGCAAAAGTATGTCTACCGCAAGGCAGGTTAATCATAAAATAGGCTTTCAGGCTCTCAAAGGGACTTGGCCAACAACATAGAAGTGGTTCAGATGTTTGGTAAATTACTGACAAAAGTATTTGGTAGTCGCAACGATCGTACACTTAAAGCATTTGGTAAAGTCGTTAATAAAATTAACGCACTAGAGGCTGAGTACGAAAAGCTATCTGATGAAGATTTAAAAGCAAAAACGGCCCACTTCCGCGAGCGTTTAGACGGCGGTGAAACATTAGAAGGCGTATTACCTGAAGCATTCGCGACAGTACGTGAAGCCTCGAAGCGTGTATTTGATATGCGTCACTTCGATGTGCAGCTTATTGGTGGCATGATCCTGGATAGTAACCGTATTGCAGAAATGCGTACCGGTGAAGGTAAAACACTGACGGCAACTCTGCCAGCCTACCTTAATGGTCTAACGGGCAAAGGTGTACACGTCATCACGGTGAACGATTACCTTGCGGGTCGAGACGCTGAAAACAACCGTCCTCTTTTCGAATTCCTTGGTTTAACCGTTGGTATTAACGTTGCGGGTCTTGGGCAAGTAGAAAAGAAAGCTGCCTATGATGCAGATATTACTTACGGTACTAACAACGAATTCGGTTTTGATTACCTACGTGACAACATGGCGTTCTCGCCAAGTGAGCGCGTTCAACGTCCACTTCACTATGCACTAATCGATGAAGTCGACTCGATTCTTATTGATGAAGCACGTACGCCGCTAATTATTTCTGGTGCGGCTGAAGATAGCTCAGAGCTATACATCAAGATCAATACACTGATCCCAAATCTTATCGCGCAAGATAAAGAAGATACTGAAGAGTATGTGGGTGAAGGTGATTACTCAGTTGATGAGAAGTCAAAGCAAGTGCACATGACCGAACGTGGTCAAGAGAAAGTTGAAGTACTGCTAACTGAGCGTGGCATGCTAGCCGAAGGCGACTCGCTTTATTTTGCTGCTAATATCTCTTTATTACATCATGTAAATGCAGCACTACGTGCCCATACCTTATTTGAAAAAGACGTAGACTATATTGTTCAAGATAACGAAGTCGTTATTGTTGATGAACATACTGGCCGTACTATGCCTGGTCGTCGTTGGTCTGAAGGTTTGCATCAAGCGGTAGAAGCTAAAGAAGGGGTTCATATTCAAAATGAAAACCAAACATTAGCCTCAATCACTTTCCAGAACTTCTTCCGCCAGTACGAAAAGTTAGCGGGTATGACGGGTACTGCCGATACTGAAGCATTCGAATTCCAACACATCTACGGACTTGATACAGTGGTTGTTCCGACTAACCGTCCAATGGTTCGTCAAGATAACCCTGATTTGGTTTATCTGACAGCTGACGAAAAGTATGCTGCAATCGTAAAAGATATCGTTGGCTGCCGTGAGCGTGGACAACCAGTATTGGTCGGTACAGTATCGATTGAACAATCAGAACTGTTACACAGCTTACTTAAGAAACAAAAGATCCCGCATGAGATTTTGAATGCTAAGTTCCACGAGCGTGAAGCTGATATTGTTGCTCAAGCTGGTCGAATTGGTGCGGTAACAGTGGCAACTAACATGGCCGGTCGTGGTACCGATATCGTGTTGGGCGGCAACTGGAACATGGAAATTGATGCGCTAGCTAACCCAACTGACGAGCAGAAAGCTAAGATTAAAGCTGACTGGAAAGTTCGTCATGATGAAGTTGTTGAAGCCGGTGGTCTACATATTCTAGGTACTGAACGTCACGAGTCTCGCCGTATCGATAACCAGCTACGTGGTCGTTCTGGTCGTCAGGGTGATGCTGGTTCATCTCGTTTCTATCTATCTATGGAAGATAGCTTAATGCGTATCTTTGCTTCTGACCGCGTATCTTCAATGATGAAGAAACTTGGAATGGAAGAGGGTGAAGCGATTGAGCATCCATGGGTGTCACGCGCTATCGAAAATGCACAACGTAAAGTAGAAGCACGTAACTTTGATATCCGTAAGCAGTTACTTGAATTTGATGATGTTGCTAATGACCAGCGTCAGGTTGTTTATGCTCAACGAAATGAGTTGATGGATGCTGAAAGTATTCAGGAAACGATCACAAATATCCAAGCAGATGTGGTTAACGGCCTCATCGATCAATATATTCCGCGTCAGTCTGTTGAAGAGCTTTGGGACGTTGAAGGGTTAGAGAAACGCCTACAGCAAGAATACGCAATGAGTCTGCCAATTCAAGAATGGTTGGATAAAGAAGATGACTTGCATGAAGAAACCTTGCGTGAGCGTATTGTTGATACTTGGGTTAATGCATATAAAGCAAAAGAAGAGATGGTAGGCGAGCAAGTTCTACGTCAATTCGAAAAGGCGGTCATGCTGCAAACGCTTGATGGTTTGTGGAAAGAGCACCTTTCTGCAATGGATCACCTGCGTCAAGGTATTCACTTGCGTGGTTATGCACAAAAGAATCCAAAGCAAGAATATAAGCGTGAATCGTTTGAGTTGTTCCAGCAGATGCTTGAATCACTAAAGCACGATGTGATTAGCATCCTGTCTAAAGTACAAGTACAGGCACAATCAGATGTTGAAGAGATGGAAGAGCGTCGTCGCCAAGAAGATGCCAAGATCCGTCGTGATTATCAACATGCACAAGCTGAAGCTATAGTGGGCGCAGAAGAAAGTGCTGCATTGGCTGCTACCCAACCAACAGTTCGCGATGGCGAGAAAGTTGGTCGCAATGACCCTTGCCCATGTGGTTCTGGTAAGAAGTACAAGCAATGCCACGGCAAGCTTAGCTAGAATAGCAAAACAATACTAAAGAAAAGGGTGACTCATTGAGTCGCCCTTTTTTATTACCAATGAAAAAGGATAGTGGGTTAATTTATTAGTTTCCTAAGTCTGGCTCTTAACCCAAATAGCGCCTTGCTACATAAGTTATGTATATATGAAGATAGGCTAGTAAGAAGCGAGTAAGAAGACAGTAAGAAGATAAACGAGTGGTGCAATCCAACCACAGTAACATTGATACCGTGTAGAAATAGCTTAACTTTAATTTGGTGCTGGCGATAAAAGCGTCGCTGAAAGCAAGTTTTGTGGATAAGTCTGAGGGTAACTAGTGGCTAAGTTGTGCTTAAATTAAAACATTAAAAAAAGGCGTTTATTTTCGAAAAAAGCACTTGCGCTCTTTTCGAATCTCCCTATAATGCGACCCCACTGACACGGTGAAGCAGGCAACTAGCCAAGCACACAGCGTTAGAGAGATTAACTTCTACGGAAATTAATCTCAGGTGACAATCGCTTTAAGAGCTTCGGGTTTTGCTACTTTTCACGAGAGTGTATAAGAAATCATCGCTTGAAAAACTTCTTAAAATAAGCGCTTGACGCCGCCACTGGAGAGTGTAGA
>NZ_JBRIMB010000040.1:0-43313 GCF_052977265.1 Shewanella sp. 0m-8
CCCAGAACAGTAAAACCAAGGCCTCAACGGTATGCCAAAAATAAAAATGCCGTTCACCTTAAGTGAACGGCATTACTTTATAATCAGCCCTTTTTTGTTATTAATTCAATCACACATTAATCTCTATCAACTCGCATATTTGTGAGAAATGGGATCGGTAATCACAATGGTGTCACCTCGTAGCATGTAGTTGCCTCCATGCAAGTCCATTACCCCATGGTCATCAATAAAGCTTAGCACCTCAAACAAGGTTTTCAGTAGCTCTTCATATTCGTCAATGATGTTATCTTCAATCACCACAGGCTTGCGCTCTGCGGAATTCATATAGAAATGCGAACGTGGCTCTTGGATCTGCTCAACAAACTCATCGACGCTTTGGACCTCATCGGTAAAAGGCTTCTGTGGATCGGCAAATGGCAATGTCATTGTGCGCAAGGTGCCCCAAAGCTTGCCAAAGTCATCATCGTGAAAATGGCTGGGACGGGTAGGCTCTGTACCATCATCGGTGATGTCTTCTAGTCGCTCAAGCACATAAAAGCGCACTACGCGGCCACTGCTTAATTCAACGGTATCTTCACGATGGATGGTGGGAACATGGGGATTATCTTGATTTTCTGGGCGCATACACCAGCGAGCAAACAGGTAGTAGCCATCAATCTTACTGTTGCACAGTTTGACGACTTTGTCTGGCTCTCCAGGCACTTCGTACACCTCGGCGTAGATACCGGAGGCAATTAAATCAAGGTCAGTAAACCGCTCAAGATATATCGATATATCATCAACCCGATGGATCTCCTCTGCGGTCGCTAACGCTTTAATCTCTTTAATCGCATCAAGGTAAGGTTCCATCGGTTAAGCCACCATTTACAGCAAGAAAAATTTAGAACAACGGCAATGACTAACACGCAAACACCAGCAAGCGATACCAACATCGCCCCTAGCTATGCCCTAATGTGTCAGACAATATATCAACAAAACAAATATTGAATGCTCATAAGTTCACCACTAACCATTATCTCGCAGCTTTGGGTAGGTTTGCAACCACCGCTTATTTTTCACTCGTTGTTCAAACAAAGCACGCTTTGCTTTAGAGTTGTGTTGCAACGACAGATCAAACAGGTACTCAGGTTCAAACGGGCTATGTAAACTTATTTCTGCTTGCCCTAATGAATGTGTTGATGCTGTTGATTTTGCTGCGGATATTGATGTTGATACTAATAATGATAACGGATTTGATGTTAATTGGCAGCTCACCCCAACAGCCGTTTGCTTTTCAGGCCAATAGCTCATGGCATCAAGGCTTGATGTATATCCTTTATGCTGGTTACGCAGGTGCATTCTCGCTTGGTTTTTAACTGACCATGGGTACATAGGCGCGATTCGGCTTAGCTCAGCTTCAATTGCAGTATCCTTATCAACGGATAAGTCACTGGGATCAAAATAAATCAGGTCGATATCATTGAGCGGGCTGTGTAAGCTATGTAATTTGTCCCACACCAAATTTCGGACAAAACCTGCCGCTAGCATCCAATCGTTTAGCTTAAGCTGCTCGGCAATTAGCAAAGCATTGAGCCGGTATTCATCTTCAAGTAACCAGAGCTTTATTTGCGTTTCAACGTCTATTTTAATGGTCAAAAGTTTTTCTCAACAAAAGCTTAATAACTGTCATTTCAGTGCTTCCCCCCCATTTGGGTCAATTGGTATTATTAACCGCATCAGCCTATTTTAGGCAATAAAAAAGGAGCCTTAGCTCCTTTTTCTGTGAGGTTGATTTATGGGGCTGGCACCGCTTTCATCAACACCTCGGTGGTGTACTTATTATTGTTAATCACAGGGTAACGATCGTAAGTTTGGAAAATTACCTTCCCCTGATATTGGATCATCGCAACTACGCCATAATGAATACTGTCGTCGATGGTATCTGCTGGCAGTAAAAACTTAAATGGTACAGGTGCTCTGACAATATCAAAGCTCTTTTGCGCCACAATAACACCAGGTGTATCTAGGTCTATAATCGCAATCGTAATCGAACTACCTTGCGGTAAGGCTAACTTTTCAAGATAACCTGCAGCGCCATTGACGACCACTGGCGGTTTTTCTTGAACGGTCACGCACGCGGTTAATACCAACATACACAGCAGTACGAGACTCTTCTTCATTAATGACATCATGTTACTCATCCTATGTTACTCAAATTATGCTTAGGCTTTCTTTGTCATACGGATAAGGCCTTCTTGTGTGGCTGACGCCACCAACTCACCTTGCTGATTAAAAAATTGGCCTCTTACAAAGCCTCTACCACCACTGGCATTAGGGCTGTCAATGCTATAGAGCAACCACTGACTTAAATCAAATGGGCGGTGGAACCACATAGCGTGATCTATGGTCGCCATGCGCATACCAGGCGTCAAAAATGAGACCCCATGTGGCTGGGCTGCGGTCACTAAGAAATTAAAGTCTGATGCATAAGCGAGCAGATAATCGTGGACACAGAAATTATCAGGTACGGTGCCGTTTGCACGGATCCACACATGACGAATAGGTTCAGATGCTTTAGGCGCAATCGGGTCACTTGGGTTAACTAAGCGCATCTCAATCGGAGTGTCCGCCATAAACTTTTCAAGCACTCTCGAGGGCACTTTATCGCGCAGCGTCATCGCTAATTCTTGTTGGTTAAGCAAGCCTTCAGGGCCTGCAACATCTGGCATTATCGCTTGATGTCCATAGCCCTCTTCATGAGTTTGAAACGAACATGTCATGTAAAAGATTGGCCGACCTTTTTGAATAGCTTTGACTCTGCGTGCGCTAAAACTGCCACCATCACGCATAATTTCGACATCATAAACGATGGGGAGCTTTTCATCACCGGCACGCAAAAAATAAGAATGTAAAGAATGCACCTTACGATCTGAACACACAGTCTGTTTCGCGGCGCTTAAGGCTTGTCCCATAACTTGCCCACCAAAGACATGTCCAAAACCTAAATCTTGGCTTTGTCCACGAAACAACCCTTCTTCAATCTTCTCTAAAGAAAGTAATGCTAATAGATCATCTAATACTTGGCTCATTTCAACCTAAACACTCAGCTAATTATGGCCATAAGCTTAACTCAAGATCCCCTAACCTAGCCAGCTTTATGCAGTCGCTCAGCTAAACGTCGGCTAATTGGCAACCAGATGAATAACACAAGATGCATTCGTAAAATAATGCATCATTCATGCCATTAACCAAAGAGGGTTCAAGTCTTAGTATGCCCATACGATAGCTTGAGCTTTTTAGATTACTTTAATTGAATATGACGCTGATTAGCCGCAGCCTTTGCCCAAGCAAGCACTTGGGCTTCTCCACTTCGATGGGCTGCTACCGGTTGTGCCATATAAATATCAGACCAGCGCTCAGTGATCACCTCAGGGGTGCATTCTTCGGCATTAAAACGGCTCGGAGAAAACTCAACCAGTGCTGCATGGCTAATGCCGCCCGCAGCAGCCAACAAGTGCTGACCAGATGGACACTTAGAGCTACACAAGTACAACATGGTTGCTGTAACTGTAGTTTTTGAAAATAGGGGCCTTACTGTGGGCGCTAGGTGAGCCGCTGTCATTGATGTGACCGCATGGGGAATAATACTATTGACTGCGATACCGTGCTCTGCGCCCTCTAGGTGAAGGCTATTAACCAAACCCATCACCGCCATTTTGCTCGCGCTGAAACTGGTTTCATACATATCACCATATACAGCACTGGCACTACTCATGACCACACGGCCATAACTTTGGCGCTTCATCAGAGGCCAAACGGCTTTAGTCATGTAGAAGGTACCGTTAAGATCGACATCGAGCTGGTGCTTCCAGTTAGACGGACTCATCTGCTCAAAAGCACAAGGTTGATGTATACCGGCATTATTAATTAAAATATCGACTCGACCCCAGCTTTGCACCACATCATTAAGCATTGTGTCTATGTCGTCGGTACGAGTCACATCCAATATAAACGATTTAAACTCTCCACCTAGGGCTGTAATGGCTTCGCCACAGATTTTAAGCCCCGAATCAGGCTCCAAGTTTAACATCTCGCTGGAGCTAACATCCCTTGTTTGACTCGTTTCGTTATCAACCAAAACGACTCGTGCTCCTCGCTCAGCTAGGGCTATCGCATAGGCTCTTCCTAAGCCTGATGCCGCGCCTGTCACTATCGCGACTTGTCCCTCAAAACGCATAGTTTTCGACCTCTAAACAAATTTGTTCATTACAAATGTAGTCGTTGACTGCTAAGACAGCAGTATCATCTCTACAGCGAGGATTAAAGCGATAATTCTTGAGTTCACTCTAGGGATATAATATTGCATACACTCCTGCCTAACAGATGTGCGCTAGTTCAAAATTATTCAATCCTCCAAACTGAAAAAGGATAATGCTGAGCAATTTGTTAAGCTGACCACTTTTAGGCTCATAAAATCCACTTTTTACAACTTGTTAAATTTGCTATGCTATGCCAACTTTTTTTACCTTTATGTCAACTTTCTTTGACGTAAACCTCTGTAAGTAAATATAACCATGAATCCTTGGATACTTGCCATCCGCCCTCGCACCTTGCCTGCGGCGATTGGACCACTGCTGGTTGGTAACGTACTCGCATTGCAACTTGAGCAATTCAGCTTTTTCATTGCTGTTATTTCAATGCTCTGTGCTCTGCTATTACAAATTGCTGTCAACTTGGCTAATGACTATTTTGACTTTAAAAGTGGCGTCGATACTGAAGAACGTGTGGGCCCAGTTCGTGTCACCCAAAGTGGCATGTTAAGCCCAAAGGCTGTGCGCAATGCGATGACCTTATGTTTGGTACTGGCGTTACTTGTTGGCTCTGTGCTTATCTACCATGGCGGTCTACCGATTGCTTTCTTAGCGGCAGCTGCGATACTTGGCGCCCTTGGCTATAGCGGCGGCCCCTACCCACTGGCTTCCCATGGTTTAGGTGAAGTTGCCGCATTTGTATTTTTCGGCCTTGTTGCAGTTGTCGGCAGTTACTTTCTGCAAGCCGGTGAAACGGCAACCAGCGCATGGCTACTTGGCAGTGCCATCGGCTTTCTAAATGCAGCGATTATGCTAGTGAATAATACTCGCGATATGGAAACTGATCTCAAAGCAGGTAAAAAGACCCTCGCGGTTCGTATGGGTCTAGAACAATCTCGCATCTTCTACCAAAGCTTCTTGTATCTGCCATTTGCGATCATTATTGCAGGCTTCTTTATGGGAGCGCTGCCAGGTTTACCCGTACTGTTAGCTGGACTGGCATTTATTATGGCAAGAACCTTAACGCGTGACTTTAATGACGTCACTGGCGCTGCGTTAAATCCATTACTTGGGCGCACTGCTAAGCTCACTATGATTTTCAGCGCATTATTCAGTCTCGGTCTTCTGGCCGATATTTGGATGGCTTAGCTTAAAGCGTTATCGCCACAGCTAGAAACTAAAAAGCCTATCGATTGATAGGCTTTTTAGTTTCAGCGACACAGAAGCGGTTACACCTTATGCAAGCTGCGATCACCGCTCCAGTTTAAGTGGTATTTCTCACCCGCTGGCTTGTCTGTTCGTTCAAAAGTGTGAGCACCAAAATAATCTCGCTGCCCTTGCAGTAAACTCGCCGGTAAAGTTTCACTACGGTAGCTGTCGTAATAAGCAAGCGCCGAGCTGATACATGGCGCAGGAATACCACTCATCACTGCCGTCGATACAGCCAAGCGCCAATCATTTTGTTTTTCTGACAGCGCGGTTGCAAACGTCTCGGCCATTAACAGGTTCTCAAGCTCACTATCATGCTGATAGGCCTGAGTGATCGACTGCAAGAAGGTGGCACGGATAATACAGCCCGCTCGCCAAATTTTTGCAATTTCAGCAAAATCTAACTGCCAAGCTTGCTCTTTAGCCTGCATCGCCATCAACTGAAAACCTTGGGCGTAACAAGACACTTTTGCACAATAGAGCGCATTTTCAAGCTGGTCGATAAATGTCTGCTTTTCACCGCGGTTAATCGTGGCTAAAAGCACTTCGCTTGGCCCTGATAATACTTGGCTAAGTTGCTGCCTTTGCGCTTTTTGAGTACTGACTGCACGGGCATAAACCGCTTCAGCAATTGTGGGGGCTGGGCAGCCAATTTGTAAACTGCTGACCGCAGTCCAAAGACCCGTGCCTTTTTGGCCAGCCTTATCTAAAATCAAATCAACCAGCGGCGCGCCGGTTAATGGGTCTGCTTGTTTGAGCACATCGGCGCTGATCTGCATTAAGTAGCTATTTAAACTGCCTTGATCCCAGCGCTCAAACACATCCGCTACTTCACTTGGGCTTAATCCTAAACCTTGATTCAGTAATTGATATGCTTCGCAAATGAGCTGCATATCAGCATATTCAATGCCGTTATGCACCATTTTGACGTAATGACCAGAACCCGCAGGCCCAATATAAGTAGTACAAGGTTCGCCTTCTTTGACCGGGTTGCCCGGCTCAAAGCGTTCGATAGGTAAACCTGTTTTAGCATCGACTTTGGCGGCGATGGCTTGCCAAATTGGCTCTATTCTCTTCCAGGCAGTTAAGCTGCCGCTTGGCATCAATGATGGGCCAAAACGTGCACCGACTTCACCGCCAGAAACCGCGCAGCTAAAAAATTGAAAATCATTAGCGTAACGCTGCTCGCGCTCAACCGTATCGGTCCAAAGGCTATTGCCCGTATCGATAACGATATCATCGGCCTCAATACCAGCTTCAATTAATGACTGGCACACACCATCGACCGGAGCACCCGCAGGAACAGACAAAACGAGTACACGCGGCTTATCTAATTTAGATAACATTTCAGAAAGATTGTTACAGGCTTCGATACGGGGTTCAGTTATCTGCTTGAGGTATTGTTTACGTTCGAGTTCTTCTTGCTTAACAGTGTCTTGCACCTTGATATTATCAAGGTCAAATACTGCGACGCGATATTGATTATCCGCTATATTGAGCGCAAGGTTCTTACCCATTACCCCTAAGCCAATCACACCGATATCATAGAGCTGATTTTGGTTATTCATGTCGATTAATTCCGTAGGTCACAGAGGATTACCCATCTATTATTTTGTATAAGCAACAATCGCACCCATTGCTTATTGAGATGACAGGTTTAATTTTGTTGGCGATTATACAGACTTTGGTAACTTAATTACCAGATAAAGCCAAATGCGTTAACATTTATACATTAATCGTGAACAATGAATTTAGTTCAAAAACGAAAAAAACTGAAACCTAAGTTTCAGCTTTTTTCTGCATTTGCAGGTTAATGCCTATCAGTATAAGACCCATCAGCAAGCATCATTCCCCTGACGGCATAAATGCCGACCTACACAAGATCCAGCGATAGCGGCTCAATAGCTTTGTCTTCGCTTTCCTCGCTGCTAGGACTTGCTTTTCCTAGAACCTTCTTTATACATGCGCATCGGCATAGCCCATACGTGTCAGGGTGTTACGAACGATATCTAAGGTTGCAGGATCTTCTATGGTCGCCGGTACATTGTAACTTTGATTATCGGCAATATTACGCATGGTGCCACGCAAAATTTTACCGCTACGGGTTTTAGGCAGTTTTTGCACCGCACTCACTAGCCTAAACGAGGCCACAGGCCCTATCTCTTGACGCACTAAACTCATGAGCTGGTGATTTAAGTCATCATCATTAAGCGTTACACCTTTTTTAAGTACCACTAGTCCTAATGGCACTTGGCCTTTTAAGGGATCTTTAACCCCTATCACCGCCGCTTCAGCAACAGCATCATGCTGGCACAGAACCTCTTCAAAGCGCCCCGTTGACAGTCGATGCCCAGCCACATTAATAATGTCGTCGATGCGGCTCATTATATATAAGTAGCCCTCTTTATCTTTATAGCCCGCATCTCCCGTTAAGTAATAACCGGGGTACATTGACAGATAACTGTCTTTATAACGCTGCTCGTTTTGCCACAAGGTCGTTAACGTTCCCGGTGGCAGCGGCAGTTTAATCACCACATTACCGGATTCATTCGCCTCGACCTCATCGCCCATCACATCAACCACATCAATTTGATAACCGGGCACCGCTAATGCAGGAGAGCCCGCCTTGACCTCGACAGGCGCATATCCCATCAAGTTTGCCGCTACAGGCCAGCCAGTTTCCGTTTGCCACCAATGGTCAATCACAGGCTTTTTAAGCTTGTCTTCAGTCCAGTGCAAGGTATCTGGGTCGCAGCGCTCGCCCGCTAAGAACACATTTCTCAAGCAACTTAAGTCTATGCCCTGTAAATAGTCACCATTGGGGTCATCACGTTTAATCGCCCTAATCGCTGTCGGAGCTGTAAAGAAGCTTTTCACCTTGTATTTAGCAATCGTTCGCCAAAATGCACCAGGGTCCGGCGTACCAATGGGTTTACCTTCATACAAGATACTTGTCGCCCCGACTAATAATGGACCATAGACAATATAGGAGTGACCAACAACCCAGCCGACATCCGATGCGGCCCAAAAAGCATCACCTGCATTAATGTCATAGATGTGCTTCATCGACCAAGCAAGTGCCACCGCATGGCCGCCGTTGTCGCGTACCACGCCTTTTGGTTGGCCTGTGGTGCCTGATGTATACAAAATATAAAGCGGGTCGGTAGCGTCTAAGGGTTGGCAATCGATATTAGGCGCTGCAGCCACCGCTGCCTGCCAATCAATATCTCGATCAGGTTTCAACTCGGCTTCAAGCTGACCTCGGTTTAATATCAAGCAATGGTCGACTTTATGGCTGGCTTGATCTAACGCTGCATCGAGTAGCGGTTTATATGGGATAACCCCTGATGGCTCAATACCGCAAGATGCTGAAAGAATTAGTTTTGGTTTAGCATCATTAATACGGGTCGCAAGTTCATTAGCCGCAAAGCCACCAAACACTACTGAATGAATTGCGCCAATACGTGCGCAGGCTAGCATAGCAAATGCCGTTTCTGGCACCATTGGCATATAAATCACCACTCGGTCGCCCTTTTTCACACCAATAGAGTCCATGTAACCTGCGAGTCGACTCACTTGCGCCTGTAACTCTCTATAAGAGATCCCATATTCAGTGTCAGTTACAGGGCTCACATATTGCAGCGCAATTTGTGAACCTCGACCCGCTGCAACATGTCTATCTACTGCGTTATAACAAGTGTTAAGTTTGCCGCCTTTAAACCAGTGGTAAAATGGCGCCTCACTGTCATCTAGTACGCTATCCCAAGGGGAAAACCAATCGATTTGGCTGGCAGCTTCTGCCCAAAATATCTCTGGTTGGTTAATTGATTTAGCATGTAATTGCTTATTCTTATCTTTCACAATACTGACTCCAGTTTGCTAGATCTCGGTAACATATTGCACCGCTAGCGAGCGTTTTTCGTCCATTTATTACTTAACCGCATTATGCTCTGACGATTAAAAAATCCCCATTAGACCTTAGAATGAGTAGGTGAAATACGCAAAAACACTGCTAACAAAAACCACGAGAATGACACAACTCACTGTTTAAAAGGAATAAATATACAACTCCACGCGTAAAGCAATAAGCCCTATAGCGGTAAATTTAACCTAGTGGCAACCCCAATTGACATTAAAACAAGGGTATCTGACAGGTGTAAACTTTACCTTTACGTAAACTTCATATATCGTGCAATTAATGTAAACAATTATGGTGTTATTTGATGGTAGAGAAGCAGCTCCCACAAACGACATACTCAATCAGTGATCTCTCTAAAGAGTTTGATATCACGACTCGTAGTATTCGTTTTTATGAAGACCAAGGTCTTTTAAAACCAAAGCGCCGTGGTCAAACACGGATCTACAGCCTTAAAGATAGAGTGAGATTGAAGCTTATCTTACGCGGTAAACGGTTAGGCTTTTCATTGGCTGAAACCAGACGTTTATTTGAACTGTACGATGCCGACAAGAATAGCAGTAGTCAGCTACATACCATGCTAGAGCTCGTTGAAGATAAAAAGGTTTCACTTCAACAACAGATGGACGACATCAAAGTCGTACTGATGGAGCTTAATTCGGCTGAACAACAATGCCGCGATGCACTCGAACACAACGCCCAGTAATGGGCTTTTATTTTGCAATGACATTATCTGCAATTGCCATTAATAGAGTAACCCAATAATTATATTAAAATTTCCAAGTATCACGGCATAGATCAGTGAACTTGACTAAACAACATTTGACAGGACACAAGCACATGACTCAACTCTACTCATCTCTAAACTTTGGCCTCGGTGAAGAAGTCGATATGCTGCGCGACGCAGTGCAAAGCTTCGCAGCCAACGAAATCGCACCAATCGCCGCCAAAACAGATCTCGATAACGCTTTTCCTAATGAGCTTTGGCCTGTACTTGGCGATATGGGGCTGCTCGGCGTGACGGTATCTGAAGAGTATGGGGGAGCTGAAATGGGCTACTTGGCCCACGTGGTCGCTATGGAGGAGATCTCGCGCGCTTCAGCATCTATTGGTCTTAGCTACGGCGCGCACTCCAACCTATGTGTTAACCAAATTAACCGCAACGGTAATAGCGAACAAAAAGCCAAGTACTTACCCAAGCTCATCACAGGTGAACACATTGGCGCCCTTGCGATGAGTGAGCCCAATGCGGGATCTGATGTTGTATCAATGAAACTACACGCCCGCAAAGAGGGTGACAGATACATACTCAACGGCAACAAAATGTGGATCACCAACGGTCCTGATGCTCATACCTATGTTATCTATGCCAAAACCGATCTCGATAAAGGTGCCCACGGCATTACGGCATTTATTGTTGAGCGCGGCTCTAAAGGCTTTAGCACGGCGCAGAAGCTAGACAAACTCGGTATGCGCGGCTCAAACACCTGTGAATTGGTATTTGAAGATTGTGAAGTACCAGAAGAGAACATTCTTGGTGGCCTCAACAACGGCGTTAAAGTCTTGATGAGCGGACTTGATTACGAACGCGTGGTGCTGTCTGGTGGCCCGCTTGGGATCATGACAGCCTGTATGGATATCGTCGTGCCTTATATTCACGAGCGTGAGCAATTTGGTAAATCGATTGGTCAATTCCAGCTAGTACAGGGCAAGCTTGCCGATATGTACACCGGCATGAACGCTGCCAAATCTTATATCTACAACGTCGCGAAATCTTGTGATCGCGGCGAAACCACCCGTAAAGATGCAGCAGGTGCAATCCTTTATTCTGCAGAACTTGCCACCAAGATGGCCCTAGATGCCATTCAGCTTCTTGGCGGTAACGGTTATGTCAATGAATACGCCACTGGTCGCTTATTGCGTGATGCCAAGCTGTATGAAATCGGTGCGGGTACCTCTGAAATTCGCCGTATGCTGATAGGCCGCGAGCTATTTAACGAATCAAAGTAATGCTTATGCTCGATATCACGGGTTTATAGCAAAGCATAAGGGCGGTTAGCCGCCTCACTCTTCCAGCTTCAAAAGGATTGAAATTGTGACGCAACTTAGCAGTCGTATTAATACACGTAGCGATGAGTTTAAAGCTAAATTTGATGACATGGCTACAGTGGTTCAAGACTTAAAACTAAAACTACATCAGATTGAGCAAGGCGGCGGAGAAGTCGCCCGTAGCCGTCACCTTTCTCGTGGCAAACTGCTTCCGCGTCAGCGGGTAGAAAAACTGCTGGATCCGGGCTCTCCTTTTCTAGAAATTTCTCAATTTGCCGCCTTTGAGCTTTATGAAGATGTAGTGCCTGCAGCGGGTGTCATCGCAGGTATTGGCCGCGTAAGTGGCGTTGAATGCATGATTATCGCCAACGATGCCACAGTAAAGGGTGGCACCTATTACCCCGTTACCGTTAAAAAGCATCTACGCGCCCAAGATATTGCCAGTCGTTGCCACCTACCTTGTATTTATCTCGTGGACTCTGGCGGCGCGAACCTGCCCCGCCAAGATGAAGTCTTTCCAGATAGAGACCATTTTGGGCGAATTTTCTATAACCAAGCGCAGATGTCAGCCAAAGGCATTCCGCAAATTGCAGTGGTAATGGGGCTTTGCACCGCAGGCGGTGCGTATGTGCCCGCTATGGCCGATGAGTCAATCATCGTTAAAGAACAAGGCACCATTTTCTTGGCAGGTCCTCCGCTAGTTAAAGCCGCAACCGGTGAAGAAGTCACAGCAGAGGAGCTAGGCGGCGCTGAAGTGCACACCAAAATTTCGGGCGTGGCGGATCATATGGCGCAAAACGATGAACACGCGCTAGAGCTTGCCCGTAAAGCGGTGACTCGCCTTAATCATCAAAAACAAATTACTGCTCAGCTTAGCCCAGTAAAACCACCTAAATTTGATATCAATGAGCTTTACGGCATCGTAGGCACTGATCTTAAAAAGCCGTTCGATGTAAAAGAGGTGATTGCTCGCCTTGTCGATGACTCAGACTTTGATGAGTTTAAAGCCAATTACGGCAATACCTTAGTGTGTGGCTTTGCCCGCATTCATGGCTATCCGGTAGGGATTGTGGCCAATAACGGCATCTTATTCTCGGAGTCTGCGCAAAAAGGCGCGCACTTTATTGAACTGTGTTGCCAACGCAAAATTCCACTCTTGTTCCTGCAAAATATCACCGGTTTTATGGTGGGTAAAAAATACGAACATGAAGGCATAGCAAAACACGGCGCAAAAATGGTGACTGCGGTGTCTTGCGCTAACGTACCTAAATTTACCGTCATTATTGGCGGTAGCTACGGCGCGGGTAATTACGGCATGTGTGGCCGTGCATTTGAGCCCACTATGATGTGGATGTGGCCCAATGCCCGCATATCCGTAATGGGTGGAGAACAAGCCGCGGGCGTATTAGCAACGGTTAAACGTGACGGGCTGGCACGTAAGGGCCTTGAGTGGTCTGATGATGAAGAACAAGCATTCCGTAAACCCATTGTTGAGCAATACGATAAAGAAGGTCATCCGTACCATGCCAGCGCCCGCTTATGGGACGATGGGATTATCGATCCGGTTCAAACCCGTGATGTAGTTGGTTTAGCGCTTTCAGCCGCGCTAAATGCTCCAATTGAAGACACTAAGTTTGGTGTATTTCGCATGTAATGGCAGTTTGCCATTTAAGCCAAAAACCATCGACTCAGACAATAAAATGGACCAACAATAATGAATACATCAGTCACCACAGACACCGAACAACTGACCGAGCAATTAGCATATGTAAACTGCTCAGTCGATGGCGGCGTGGCGCAAATGGTGCTCGACCGCAGCGATAAGCATAACGCCTTTGATGAAGTGATGATTAAGGAAATGATCACAGTACTTGAACACTTCGCCGTCAATCCAAAGTGCCAAGTATTAGTGCTTAAAGCCAACGGTAAAAACTTCAGCGCTGGCGCCGATCTTAACTGGATGCGCAAGCAAGCCAAGATGGATTTTGAGCAGAACTTAGCTGACGCCAACGAGCTGGCAAAACTGATGTCAGTACTCGATAAATTTCCTAAACCCACGATTGCCCTCGTACAAGGGGCAGCCTTTGGCGGTGCACTCGGGCTTATCTGCTGCAGCGATATCGCCATTGCCAATGAGCGCGCCAGCTTTTGCTTGAGTGAAGTCAAACTGGGTTTAATTCCTGCAGTGATTAGCCCTTATGTCACTCGCGCGATGGGCCAACGCGCTGCGCGCCGTTACATGCTCACCGCTGAGCGGTTCAATGCGCAAAAAGCACTTGAGCTACAGATCATCCATGAGATTAATGACGAACTCGATGCGGCCGCCCCCCCCATCATTGAATCACTACTGAGTAACAGTCCACAGGGTATGGCCTGGGCTAAGGCGCTACTTTCCACCCTAGAAAATGGCGTTATCGATCAAACAACGTTAGATCGCACTAGCGAGCGGATCGCCCGTATTCGTGTTTCAGATGAAGGGCAAGAAGGCCTTAATGCCTTCTTTGAAAAGCTCCCGCCAAAATGGCCAACAACGACCGACTTTAACGCGGCAACAAAAAATAATAACCAAACCGCCAGCGGGCAAGGAGCCAAATAATATGTTTACTAAACTGCTAATTGCCAATCGCGGCGAAATTGCCTGCCGGATCATACAAACCGCAAAATCCATGGGTTTACGCACTGTTGCTTTGTATTCAGATGCCGATATCGACGCCCGCCACGTTGCTATGGCAGATGAGGCGTTTTATTTAGGTGGCAGCGCGCCTGCGGAGTCTTATCTTAAAGGTGAGTTGATTATTGAAATCGCCAAACGCTCTGGTGCACAAGCGATTCACCCAGGTTATGGTTTTCTATCTGAAAACGCTGAATTTGCCCTAAAATGCGAGCAAGCCAATATCGCCTTTGTTGGCCCCAGTGCAGCGGCAATTGACTCCATGGGCAGTAAAAGCGCCGCCAAAGAGATCATGGGCGCAGCCAATGTACCGCTGGTCCCTGGTTATCACGGTGATACTCAAGACGATGATTTGCTCGTCATACAAGCCAATAAGATGGGCTTTCCTCTGCTGATCAAAGCCGCCTTTGGAGGCGGTGGTAAAGGCATGCGCATTGTTGAAAACAGTAGTGAAACCCTTGAGGCTATTCACTCAGCAAGACGTGAAGCCATTAGCTCTTTTGGTAACGACAAGCTCCTGATGGAGCGCTACCTGCGTCAGCCGCGCCATGTTGAAGTACAAGTGTTTGCCGACAGCCATGGTAACTGTATCTACCTGTCTGATCGTGACTGCTCTATTCAACGTCGTCATCAAAAAGTCGTCGAAGAAGCCCCCGCTCCAGGTTTAAGTGATGCGCTCAGAATCAAAATGGGCGAAGCGGCGGTTGCCGCAGCCAAAGCGATTGATTATGAAGGCGCCGGCACCGTCGAATTCCTGCTTGATACCGACGACAGTTTCTACTTTATGGAGATGAATACTCGCCTTCAAGTAGAGCATCCGGTCACAGAGTTAGTCACAGGCCAAGACTTAGTTAAATGGCAATTAATGGTTGCCAGTGGCAGTGAGTTGCCACTTAAACAAGATGAAGTGCGAATTGAAGGCCATGCCTTTGAGGTGCGCATTTACGCCGAAGATCCGCACAATGACTTTCTACCCGCTAGCGGAAAACTCAATTTTTTACGCGAACCTAAGCAAAGCCAATTTGTGCGTATCGACTCCGGCGTGCGTGAAAACGATGTGATCAGTAACTTTTACGACCCGATGATCTCCAAGCTAATCACTTGGGATGAATCACGCCCTCGCGCGCTGCAACGTTTAGTACACGCCTTAGATGACTATCAAATCAGTGGCCTTAAACACAATATTGAATTTTTAGCCAATATTGCCAAGCACACGGCATTTAAGGATGCCAACTTTAGCACCGACTTTATCGAGCGCTATGGCGATTCACTGTTAACACCAGCAGCGGACTCTAATAACAGCAATGTAGCATTAAGTTTAGCGGCGCTTTATCAGTTATGTGCCCGTAAACAGCAAGCACAATTAGCAGCTAACGCTAGCCATGATCCCTACTCACCTTGGCATCAAAATAATGGCTTTAGGCTCAACAGTGCTAGTCAGCATCAAGTGGCCTTATTAGATGATAATCATGAGATACATCATCTTGATCTGATTGAAACGCAAGTTGCTGGTCAGTCCCAATATCAACTACAGCTTGATGACTGCCTAATCACCCTTACTGGCGCATTAGTCGCTGAGACGCTGCATGCTGAGATCAGCCTGCAAAAACTCGATAATGAAAACACAGAGCAAACGTTTAGTAAGAGTCGTTGCGATAAAGCTAACGGACATAAAATCAGCCTTCCAGTGAGCCAAGTAGGCGATGACTTTACCCTGTTTATCGACTCAAAAAGCTATCACTACCGCGCACTGCTATCAGAAGTCATCGAAGAACAAGATAATCTTGAAGATAAACTAAAAGCGCCAATGAACGGCACCATTGTGACTCAACTTGTCGCTGTGGGTGATAGCGTCAAAGCCGGCCAAGGCATCATGGTGATGGAAGCCATGAAGATGGAATACACAATAGAAAGCCCATTTGACGGCATCGTCAGTGCGTTTTTCTTCGAAGCAGGTGAACTGGTCAGCGATGGCATGTTACTCGCCGAAGTTGAAGCAGAAGTAAACCCTGAAAAGGAAGAGGCCGGATGAAGATGACTAATGTAATAAACGCCATTGAATCCCCGTTTGACGGCATTGTCAGCGCATTTTTCTTTGAGGCCGGTGAACTGGTTAGCGACGGTATGTTACTCGCTGAGGTTGAAGCTACCGAAGTTGAATCAGCTAAAACTGAGGAAAGTGCATAAATGGCTTCCTACCCACATCAAGTCAGTATCTTTGAAGTCGGCGCCCGCGATGGGCTGCAAAATGAAAAACCGGTCACCACTCAAGATAAAATAGTACTTATTGAAGATTTAGCCGCTGCGGGTATTAAACGTATCGAAGCGGCTAGCTTTGTATCACCTAAATGGGTGCCGCAGATGGCAGACTCTGGTGATGTGCTTAAGGGCATAGCACGAAAGACAGGCGTTACCTACAGCGCTCTGACACCCAATTTAAAAGGCTTGGAACTTGCGCTTGACGCTGACGCCGATGAAGTTGCCATTTTTGGCGCAGCTTCAGAAAGCTTTAGCCAAAAGAACATCAACTGTTCAATTGCTGAGTCTATCGAGCGCTTCAGGCCAGTTATGGAGCTGGCTAAAGCGAGAAACGTGCCTGTTCGCGGTTACGTATCTTGCACCTTAGGCTGCCCATATGAAGGTGATATTGCGGTTAGCGAAGTCGCACGTGTGTCTGAATTACTTTACAAAATGGGCTGCTATGAGATTTCTCTTGGCGACACCATTGGTGTTGGCACACCGCTTAATGCCCGTAGAATGGTTGCAGCGGTGGCGAAAGCCGTACCTGTAGACAAACTGGCATTACATTTCCATGATACCTACGGCCAAGCGCTAGCCAACATTCTGGCCTGCTTAGAAACCGGCGTCAGTGTGATTGATTCATCGGTCGCGGGCCTTGGCGGATGCCCTTACGCTAAGGGTGCTTCAGGTAACTTAGCCACTGAAGACTTAGTATATATGCTGCATGGGCTTGGCATAGAAACCGGAATAGACCTAACTAAACTGGTTGATGCTGGTAACAAGATAAGCCTCGCCCTTGGCCGCCAGTCTGGATCGAAAGTGGCTAGAGCGATTAGCGAATAAAAAGAAGGTTCTAGGTTCTAGGTTCTAGGTTCTAGGTTCTAGCATCGGACAGAATAAGGAGATAACAGTAATGGCAGGACTAAATAGAGAGCTAAATCAACAGCCAAATAAAGGGCTAAATAAAGTCGTCAGCAGTTACGAAGAAGCGCTCGCTGGCCTAAGCAATGATATGACCGTCATGGTCGGTGGTTTCGGTTTATGCGGCATACCTGAAGGCTTAATCGCACAAATGGTGAAAATGGGTGTCACTGGACTTACCGCGATCTCAAATAATGCTGGCGTAGACGACTTTGGTTTAGGCCTACTATTAAAAAGCCGTCAAATCGATACCATGATCGCCTCATATGTGGGTGAAAACGCCACCTTCGAGCAGCAGATGTTATCCGGCGAGCTTAACGTTATCTTGACGCCACAAGGCACCTTGGCTGAAAAAATTCGCGCAGGCGGGGCTGGTATTCCAGCATTCTTTACCGCCACAGGCTACGGTACGCCCGTGGCAGAAGGTAAAGAAACCCGTGAAATAGATGGTCGTCACTATGTATTAGAGCCTGCACTAAAAGCGGATTTCGCGCTTGTTCGCGCTTGGAAAGCCGACACCATGGGTAACTTAGTTTTCCGCAAAACCGCCGCCAACTTTAACCCTATGATGGCAACCGCTGGCAAGATAACAGTGGTAGAAGCTGAGCATATTGTTGAGCCTGGTGAACTTGACCCTGACCATATCCATACCCCGGGTATTTACGTCAACCGCGTTATTCAAGGTAAGTTTGAAAAACGCATTGAGCAACGCACGGTCAAACCTGACTCGGGTTCAAAAACTGAATCAGACACCAAAGCATAAGGAGGCAACACCATGGCATTATCAAGAGAACAACTGGCGCAACGTGTTGCTAAAGAGCTGCAAGATGGCTTTTACGTCAACTTAGGTATTGGGATCCCCACCTTAGTGGCCAACTATATTCCTGAGGGCATAGACGTGATGCTGCAATCAGAAAATGGTTTATTAGGTATGGGAGAGTTCCCTACCGAAGAAACCATTGATGCTGACCTTATCAACGCTGGTAAGCAAACGGTTACCGCTGTGGATGGCGCGTCATTCTTTTCATCAAGCGAAAGCTTTGCCATGATCCGCGGAGGCCATGTGGATCTCACTGTACTGGGCGCATTTGAAGTGGACGAGCAAGGCTCTATCGCCTCTTGGATGATCCCAGGAAAACTGATTAAAGGCATGGGCGGCGCGATGGATTTGGTCGCTGGCGCTGACAATATTATCGTCACCATGATGCACGCCGATAAAAAAGGTAACTCTAAGCTACTGACTAAATGCGAGCTACCACTTACCGGCTATGGCTGCATCAAGCGGGTATTAACCGATTTAGCTTTTTTAGAAATCAAAGACGGCGCCTTTCATCTGCTAGAGCGTGCACCGGGCGTATCGGTAGAGGAAATCGTTTCTAAAACAGCAGGTAAGCTTGTGGTTCCAGAGCATGTACCAGAGATGATTTTTTAACGGCTCATTTTCTAAAAAAATGTGCTTTAAGGGCTTTTAGTCAAAAATAAGTTCGTTAAAACGGCAGCTATAACACCCATCATCAAAAAACGCAGCTCACTATAAGCTGCGTTTTTTGATGTAATGTTCAATTTAACAGTAATGGGTAAACGACAATAGATAGGGACTTGTCATGTCAAAGGTGATCTTAAAAGGGTTTATTTTAGTTCCACAGCCCGAGCTTGCAGCAATTAAAAATGAGCTCGTTAATCATAAGCGGTTGACCCTAAAGGAGGAAGGCTGCCTTCTATTTGAAGTGACACAAAGCAGGGACAACCGCTGCCGATTTGATGTCCATGAAGAGTTTGTCGATAAGTGCTCATTCGAGCATCATCAAGCAAGAGTCAGGTCATCATATTGGGGTAAGCTTACGGTCAATGTAGAGCGTCATTACCAAATTTTTGAGTAAGCTATTGTTAAAACCCCACCCTCACAGTGCCACTACGATCGTGGAAATGTTGAACAGCACGATAAATGGCTGAGAGATGAACTTGCAACGTTTACAAGTTCATATAAAGATACGTGCTTATTTGGCTTTGCCCTTCTCCGTAATAGGTTGATCAGCTTGCTTATCAGTTTGTGTATCTGTGATTGGTAACTGACTCAGGGCATTCGTCTCAGCCAGCTTTGACTCACACTGATAGGCATTAGCCATCATGGTTACAGAGCCCATAAAGCCTAACGGTTCGTAGAGATAAATAGTGTCAGCACCAAGCTTGGCAGCCTTAATACGCATTTCATTTAATGTGCCCCACACCATATCTTTATCGGCATGTAGCCAATAATCATAAAAATGACCTTGAGAACCAATTACAGTGCCTTTATGAGCGCAGCCAAGTAACGCATCAGTGTCATCCCACAATACTTTTACAGTGTTAGATTCATCCGTTGGAAAGGTAATACAAGCGGTAAGGCTTGAGCACATCAGTGCGATGGCGGCCAGTTTTACAAGTTTCATGGTTTACAGTCAAAATTAAAAGGGAGGCGATAATATAGACTTTACTTCCTTAAGGGAATCCCCCTTCGATGACATTTTTATACAAGGTGATCTTGCTAACAAGAGCGCTTTACTCTCCGGCTTAGCGCAAGTTATCTAACCACTGCTTGATAACGGGTCTAACGGCAGGGTTAACAACGACGCCCATATGAGTCACATCATTTAGCAAGATGACTTCAGCGCGAGTGTACTTTGAGATCTCCGGCTCAAACTGCTCGGCAAAAAATGCTTCATCCGCCGTGCCAACCACGACTAATAATGGCTGCGTTATCGAACTGAGCTCTTTCTTATAGTTACCCGGTGCATAAGCGGTATTAAGGCGATGGGTGTATGACAAGGTTTCAGTTCCGTTACGGACCTCTTGTGGCATATTGAAATCAATCGCTGTTAAGTAATCCAATCCATGAATGCCGACATTATTTAACATACTTAGCCCAGCAATTCGTAAGGTATAAGGGAGTGCCCAACCACCAGAGTTAGGCCGCATACTTGGCGCGTTATACTTAAGATAAGGAGACAGTAAAATATAGCCATCGGCTTGCTTACCATAGCGACTTCCACCAAAGCGAATCGCGAGCCCACCTCCGGATGAATGTCCTGCCACAATGAGTGTACAGTCAGGATTATCCCTCTTAATGACCTCAATCAGATCGGCTAAGTCATCTTCAAATTGACCAATGTAATCAACATCTCCCCGCCTTCTTGGGGCTTGCCCATGGCCTCGAAGATCTGGCGTGTATACCTGGGCAATGCCTTCACCACTTATAAAGTTAGCTAAGGGAAACAGATACTGACTATGCCAGCCAGAACCATGCAAAAGAATAATGATCTTGTCAGATTGAGCTCGGTAATGACGATACGGTAATCGCTCACCATCTCTTGCTTGATAGGTTTTTAGCTTTGGCGGTTCAGCCTTGGTGGTAGCCGACTTATCAAAGGATAATTGCTCGAAAGCGGGCTCATCGGAAGCTAACCCATCAAACGCTAGCTCATCGAAAGACAGGGTGCTTTTAGGCACGGCTTGCTTGATCCACTTGCCCAAAATAATGCAGAGTAAGGCGATGGCAAAATACATCACAACGGAAATGAATATGAAGTTTACAATATTTAACAACACCGCCTCCATCTATCCTCCAAGCTTCTCAGCTAATTCATCGAAATAACAATAAAACCAACTATTAGAATGTAGTACACAAAGGTAATTTTCTCCCATGGACGCTAATCTCAAAAACCAAGTTCACTTTTACGTCATATACTTAATCAAATATGGGTTTGAAACATTAAGAGCGCCTAAAAATCGAGTTTAGCACTTACAAAAGTGAGACATAGATGAAGCACAGTACCGTTAACGGATTTACCCTCATTGAATTAGTTGTCGTAATCATCATTCTTGGCATACTCAGTGTCATTGCCCTTCCAAAATTTATCTCTTTTGAAGATGAATCTCGTGATACGGTGATGCAACAAGCTCTGGCCTCAGTTAAAAGCGCCATCAGTCTTGTTCGAGCCAAAGGCAGCGTAGCTTCAGCCAAGGACTGCAAATCTAGCAATAGCCAAGTGCGATCTTTTAAGTCAGTAGAAATCAATAATGTGCAAATCTGCGTCGACCCAAAACAAGGGTATCCCTATTTCGATCTATTTCGCTACGGAACAAATTCAGACCAAATCAATGCCATATTGGATTTAGATAATAACTTTGATCAGGTTTGGTGGTCTGGAGGGTTTTACTTATACCCTAAAGGGATCACTGACGATCAATCTATCAATTGCTATATTTTTTACGACTTTGAAACTAAGACAACTGAAATGGTAAACACTGATTGCTAGATATTCGAAGAAGACAATGGCCTCTCCACTCCCCTCTAAAGCTCACGTTGATTGTGTATAAGGCTTGCACAACCAAAGAGTCATACACACGCTGCAGATAAACCTGTTGACGCGATAAGTATGCCACTGTGACTTATATTAATATGGTTAATCACAACACAAAAAAATCCGGGAAGTTGGCTCCCGGATTTTTGAGACTGTAACTCATTTTGTGTAACGGCAGTTAAAGACTATTCACCGCCATTGGTTGCCTTGTATTCGGCTTCCCACTTAGGCACGACTTTCTCGATAAAGATGGCTTTGTCAGCATTCATCTTATCCATATCCATACCCAAGAAAGCCTGCGCTTTCGCTTCGGTCGAAATATCTGGAATAACAACAGCGGTCTTAACACCTTGAGCGGCTAATACTTTTGCAAGCTTACCGCGGGCTTCAGAGGTTTTAACTAATGAGGTCTCTAAGATTCGAAGACCCTCTTCAGGCGCATGAGCGGCAATACCATGAGAGGCAATAGCAAAATCCCAGCGCCACTGAGCATGACGGATATCGGTTAACGCCGCGGCCATTTGCTGCTCTGTCGCTCCCGCTTTCCAGGCTGCTTCAGCCTCAAAATGCGCTTTTACTAACTCCCCTTCAGCCTTAAGCTTAAGGGTATTAACCTTGTCTTTATTGGCCTGTACTAGCCCTTGTAATTGATCTTTGGTTTGTTCGTGACAATTTGCACAGGTAAATTCAAATTTATCAAACGGATTACCAACATTATGGTCGGTGTATTCCTTACCCTCTGCATCGGTTATCCGTGGCATATGACAATCAGTACAAGAGACGCCCATCTCACCATGAATTCCCTTTGCAGTAGTCTCATAGCCTGGATGTTGAGCTTTTAACATGGGTGCTTTAGATAGTTGATGGGTCCAGTCTTTAAATTTCAGCTTGTCATAGTAAGCTTCCATCTCTTCAACAGAGGTACCATCATCCCAAGGAAATTTTACCCAATTTGGTTGTTCGGCTGTTTTTTCAAAGTAGTACTCCACATGGCACTGGCCGCAGACCATATTTTGTTTTTCGCTCTTCTCTGCCTTATCAAATGGTGTGCCTATTGCAGCGAATGCGCGTTCGGCAAAGGGTCGTGCGATTCTCAACTTAGAAGTTCCCGGCTTATGACAGTCGGCGCAACCTAATACATTAACAATTTCAGGGCCACCTTTAGCCCATTTACCCTTAAAGTACTCAGCCTCCCCCTCACCTTCAATCAATCGGGGGACATCAGGGCTTTTACAGCTCCAGCATGCCATCGGCATAGGGCCTTCATCCGCTTTCATCGGAGCTCCGGTTCTTAATGTGCTCCTGATATCTGTAATCACATACTGGTGCCCTCTAGGTGCGTTGTAATCCTTGGAGAAACCATAACCCGCCCAAAGGATAACCAAGTTAGGATCGGCAGCTAATGCATTGGTAACCTCTTTACTCTCAGCCGTTTTTTGCCAGCTTTGATATTGCTTAGGAAAGCGCTTCTCGTACTGGGCATTATCTGCAGGATTCGTTTTTGCCACCACAGCGCTGCTTAACATTCCAATGCAAACTCCTGCGATCAAGGAAACTTTGTATGCTTTCATAGGGTATCCATCCATTATGTAAGGCTATTTAGATATATAAAATGTAGTCGCTGGAACCACGTTGTCAAAAGCTACAGCAAATTAATTTCCTTTTTATTATCAACGAAGATGTTGAAAGAAGTGCGATGAACGACACTCTTAAAAATAGCGTGAATTACCACTGTTATTTTGTATTTAAATTAGCAATGTCTGTTTAGCAAAAAGTGAAGCTCAAGTTAGGCTTTATTAAAGCTGAAATTAAACCTGCTCTTTCAATGTCTTTATATAGAATTAACACAGAGTCGTTACTGAGAGTGAAGTGAGTAAAGCGGGTTAAAGTTGAGCTAAAGTTGAGTTAAGTCGATTAAATCTGCTTAAGGAGCTAGCGTTGAAAATTGATATTTCTGGCAAACAAACCATCTCCATTTTTCAGCTGACAGCGGTTTTTAGCATGTTGTTTGCTTTGGTTGGGTTTAGTTATAACGTCTGGCGCATGGAGATCACTGAGTACAATAGTAATGTGCGTTCAGCCAGTTTTGAACTGCTGCTACAGCTTTCAGAGTTGGAATCTATCGTGTATGCGGCTCATTACGATAAAGATATAACTTTAGGTAATCCGCGAAAAGGCTGGGTAAAAGTCAATTTGATTGCCGATTTAAGCATGATAACGGAGCCAGAGCTCAGTGTTGCAGCCGAGGAGCTCAAATTCAGTTGGCAAGCAAATTGGCAGCAGTTAGCCGATGATGAAGCGAGTGCCCAAGCGGTAATAACCCAAATAGACGATACGCGCGCGCGAGTACGACAACTGCTCAAACAGTTAGAATAACGGCTAGAAATAGCAACTAACCGCTTGTCTTCACAGGTTAGCCGAACAAGTTGTATCGAAAACACCCATGTAAGGCTAACGCCTGTTAACTACTTAACTGACGCAACAAAGGCAATTTCAAGCAAGTAACTTGGATCGGCCAGTTCTACTTTTAAACATGCGCGACTCGGGGCGCAGCCTTCTGGTAACCATGCTTGCCATGCCTGATTAAAGACAGCGACGTTAGCAAAATCTGTCACATAAATCGTCACTGATAACAGACGAGACTTGTCACTGCCAATACTGGCTAATGTTGCTTCAGCTTGAGCAAAGACCTGCTGAGTTTGACTCAACATATCGCCTTCGACATCGGCTGCTATCTCAACAAAATGTGCCATGTTATTGAACACGGTAGCATCAGACCAATTTGCACATGGGTTAACTCGTTGAATATCCATTTTGAACCTATAAAAACTTCAGCGTAATAGTCGGCAGATTTTAGCAGAAATAAGCCTCAAACCTAGTAAATTTACCTCCTTAAGCCGATTCTGCTGCACCAAGCACATCTGGCTATTAAGCAAAATGCTAAACTAACCACTTAGCTTGATTTCGCCTCGACTTTGAGGCTGTTGATACGAGATTTTGATTAAATGACGTTAAGACGCTCTTTGGGTCAACAATGGAGCAAATCCATTCTTGCCCACCGCTTAGCACTCACACTGCAAAAATCAGATAAAGTTGTGCAGCTATTTGGCGGCGCCACCTCTCTTAGCACTGTGACCAACACTATTTCAGCATTGGTTTTTATCGAAGGCGAACCAGTATGGTTGCCTCCAATGGAGAGCAATGAACAAAGCCCACTCGCTAATGAGCTTGCTCTGCACTGTTTGTTTACAGCCAGCCGCTTGTTATTTGTCAAAGAGATTGAGCAAAGTGAATTAAGCCAATCGGAACATTTAGTGTTAACTATCGGCTACCAATGGAGTCAGTCATTATTCAATAGTGAACCTGCTAGCCAAGCTCTCGATGCACCACTGAATGATGACGCTAAGCAGCTTTGCCAGCTACTACAGACGATTAATTCTCAGCTGGAAAAAGTGCGTAATGAAAAGCGTCAGTCGAGTCGCAATATGGGCGGTTACCGCTAAGGCTTTATGCCCAGTCGCGCCCACAATAAAGCGTTATAAAGAAAAGCCCGTAAATCAAATTTACGGGCTTTTATTATTTAAAGTGTCACACTCAATGCATTAACGAAATAGTCGCTTATCCAGTGCTAATACTTGAAAATCTTGTTGTAGTTGCAGCAAGAAGTCCGTGGTTAACAATGCAAGCCCGCGATAGAAATCGGTTTTCGCATGAGTATTCGCAAGCTCACAGCAACGAAACGCCCAAGGCAATAAGTGCTGTTGTAATAGCACCTGAGTAAAACGAATTAGTGCTTGGTTATCGGCTTCAACCTGTAAACGGCCAAAGGTTTGATCAAGTACAGCGAAGAACAAACCAATGTGATCAATTGGCTGCTTAACATCTAATTGCAGCTCAACACCATTAACACGATAAAAATCCATCAGCTCAACCGTGGTTCTATCGTTAATCAATTGCTCTTCACTCAGGTAAACTGAGCCTTGCGGCACAGCTGTCGGCTCGCCTGGTCCGAAGAATAACTGACCATAATCAAGTTGTAAGGTAATTAATGCCTTGTCTAATTCAGCCGCTTCAGCATCAGTTGACCAAGCTTGTAAAAAACCACCGAGCAGTTCACGACCTGCGCGATTCTCTGTTCGATGACTAAACTCAGGCCAGCTGCCAGCCACATCGCACTCTTTTAGGCCATTGATAAAATCGGCTTCCGGGTAGCGAATAAGGCTGTGATGCAATATTCGCGCTAAACCTTGATACTCAACAAAATCAATGTTGCTTAAACATGATTGAGTAAGCGGTGATTGAGTTAGCGGTGATGGTGTTAACGGCTGCGTTTTTGAAGACATAATTTACCTTACAAGTTAAGCGGGCCTTGCAGCCCGCTCTGCTTGTGATCATTAAATACTAATGCGTGATAGCTTAAATAACTGAAATTATACTTCAGTTGGGTTAAGGATATCGCCGCTTTGTCCGCCATTCACGTTAGCCTTAATAATCAGGTTTGGTGAAGTAATAGACTCTGGTGGTAATGGAGCAATGTGGCCATCGCCGTTACCATACTTAGCGCGTAAGTTATCCATAGTGTCAAAGTCTAGTGCACGTAGCGGGCAAGACTCAACACATACAGGCTTACGGCCTTCAGCGATACGCTCGAAACAGCCATCACACTTGGTCATGACTTTACGTTCACGGTCGATTTGTGGCGCATCGTATGGACATGCACGAGCACAGCTCTCACAACCGATACATAAGTCTTGTGCAACATGTACTAGACCATCTTCACGGCGTTTATGCATCGCGCCTGTTGGGCACGCCTTAACACACACAGGTTCAGAGCAGTGGTTACAGCCAATCGACATGTAGTAAGCAAATACACTTTGCTCGAAACAGCCATTTTGGCCTTCAGTCCATTGTCCACCACCGTATTCGTACACGCGGCGCCACGTTACGCCATTTAATGCCGGTACGCCATTTTGTTCAGGGTTAGTATTGTTACGGATCTCGTTACCTTGACGGTCTTTACAAGATACATGGCACGCTTTACAGCCAGTACACTTAGTGCTGTCGACGTAAAAACCGTATTGAGTTGCTTCAGTCATAATTAACTACTCTCTTAAATCTTTTTAATGGCAACACGAATAGTGTGCTGTGGGTTACCTTTAGCGACAGGGCTAGGCTGGTAGCGAGTTAACGAGTTAATTGCGCCGCCTTCGTCAACGATATGGCCAGTGCTGCCTCTCTTGTTGCCTGGGTTGTACCAAGCACCTTGTCCTAGGGCAAATACACCTGGAGCAACACGTGGTGTGATACGTACAGTCACTTCAATTGAACCACGCTCGTTGTACATCTCAATCTTGTCGCCAGAGCTTAAACCGTGCTTAGCGCCATCCATTGGGTTAACCCAAACAGCGTCTTCTACCGCTTCACGTAACCAAGGCACGTTATGGTAGCTAGAATGTGTACGGCCCTTAGTGTGGTAACCCGCTAGCTGAATTGGGTAATCTTCTTTAGTGCCTTCATCTTCATAACCGTCCCACGTTACTGTGTACTGTGGAATAGCAGTGATGGTGTCGCCTCTTACGAAATCCTGCTGGCCTTGCTGTTCAGCTGTGCCGTTTTGATCCCAGTTAGCTGCGCGCCATGCAAGTTCGGCAGAGTAGATTTCAATCTTGCCACTTGGCGTTGAAAGCGCTTTGCCGTCTTTAATAAAGTCTTGCAGTGCAACGTGGTTGTCGTTCATGTTCTTACGGAAGAAGCCAATTTTTTGTGCTTCTTTGTAAGTTGCTGGGAACGCAGGAGAAACACCGATGTTGGTGCTGCTTGCTTTAGTCGTTTGATAAAGCTCTTCTAACCACTCATCTTCGTTTTTGCCGGCTCTAAAGCCTGCGCCAACGCCCATTTTGTCTGCGATCATCGCTGCAGCTTCGTACATAGACTTACAATCCCACATTGTCTCAACAGAAGAAGACATTGCAGTTAGGTAACCTAATGAGCCAGAAGCGTATGAATCGTTAACTAAGTCGTTTGATTCTAACCAGCTTGTATCAGGTAGGATGATGTCAGCAAACTTGGCGCCTGGCGTCATCCAGCAATCACAAGACACGATAAATAGATCTTCTGCATTACGGAAGATTTCAGCGGTATTGTTGATTTCAGCGTGCTGGTTTAATAACGAGCTATCTGATGCAGACAGGATGAACTTAATGTTCGCGCCGAGTGGCGTATCTAAACCGTCAGTACCGCGGATACCATGGCTACGAGCTGTCATGGTCTCGCCGTTGTTAATCGCTTCAGACCAAGTGAAGAAAGAGATGCTTTCTTTAACTGGGTTGCTACCCGTTGGAATACCTGCACGAGACATGCTGCTCATGTATGGTAGTTCACCGTTTGATGCACCACGTGTACCTAGCTTACCGGTTAGCACAGATAGCATGTATAGAGAACGCATGCTTTGCTCGCCGTTTGCTTGGCGGTTAACGCCTGCGCCCACAACAATGTAAGGTGCTTTAGCTGTCATTAGCTTGCCAGCGATGTAGCGGATTTTCTCTGCAGAAATACCACAGATTTTTTCAGCCCATTCAGGTGTTTTAGCATCAGTATAAATACCTTGACCTAGAATGTAGTCTTGGTAGTTTTCATCTGAGTTCATCACCTTAGCGTATTCTTGGTCAGTGGCATCGCTGCTCGCTGCAAAAATCGCTTTTTGATCTTCAATTGACTGCTTGTTGAAACCAACAGAGTGCTCAAGTACAAACGGTAGAGATTGTCCCGCAAAGTTAGCGTGGTTGATCATCACATAAGCAACCGCTTCAGCGAATGCAGCGTCAGTACCTGGACGAATTGGTAACCAGCTTGACTCTTTACCTAGCATAGAGTCGGTGTAGCGAGGATCGATCATCACGACTTCTAGGCCGTTGTTCTTTTGTAGTGCTTGTAGGTAATCGTAACCTTCACCCGAACCCGACTGACGGATTTCGCTTGGGTTGTAAGCAACGCCTAGGAAAAAGTCACTGTCTTCGATAGTGATGGTTGAAGAACCGCTAGTACTACCGGTACCGAAGGTGTGCTTCGCCGCTTCCATCTGCTGCGCCCACGAATAGTTACCGTAAGCATTTAGGCAGCCACCGTTTAAGTTAAATAAACGGTTGAAACAGGCATTTGATGCAAAACCATAGTAAGCACCAGAACCGTAGCTACGAAATACTGACTTAGCGCCGTTTTCTTGTGCGTAAACTGCTGACAGTTTTTCAGCGATAATGCTAGTGGCTTCGTCCCAGCTAATAGGTACGAATTCAGCCTTACCACGCTCGCCAACACGCTTCATCGGTGTTTTTAGGCGGTCAACAGCGTAGTTTCTTTGACGTAGTGAACGACCACGAGCACAAGCGCGAACTTGATGAAGACCATATTTATCTTCAACTTCGTGGTCAGTTTCAACGCGCGTCACGATACCGTCTTTAGTAAAGACCTTAATTGGACAGTTAGAACCACAGTTAACTAGGCATGATGACCAGTTAACCACTTCATCTGTCACAGGTGGTTGTGGCGGGATCACGTTGGCATCATCAGAGCTAGAATTACAGCCGGTAACTGTTGCAGCGCAGCCCAGCGCAGCACTCATTTTTAAGAAACTTCTACGTTCCATAATCTTGTTTTCCTCAAACTTATTAATGACTGACTCGACTTATTTCAGCTTGTAGCTGAAGGTCAACATCAGTTGATGGGCGTTGTAATTGTGGTTCAGGTCACCCAAGGTCACTAAACCTGGGATGCTGCCTTGGGTAACATTGGCACTGTCGGTATCAAAATAGCGTTCAAACTGGTAAGCCAGCTTGACTGCCATCTGCTCTGAAATCAGGTATTGACCATATAAGCTCACACTGTGGTTATATGAGTAATAACTGCCATAGCTATTGATGTTAGTGCTATCTGTGTTGTAGCCATTAACACCGGTATTGCTCGATGAATTAGCAAATAGGTAGTCTGTACCTAAAATTAATCTGCCATCCATTAACCCGGTATAAGTGGCACCTAGTCCTAAGTTAATGAATTCATCATTTATCTCAGTGTGCCAAATTGATGCTTGGTCGCCGCTTTGATCTGAGTCAATCCACTGCTGTCCTGCAAATGCATACACAGATAGAGGTTGAGAGATCTGCGCATGAACGTTCATGTCATAACCGTAATCTTTAGCCTGAGTCAGGCCGATTACTGTTGCGTCATAGTCATCGTTGGCGTAGTAAGTGCTAACATCAAAAGTTAACCACTCAAGCGGCGCATAGCTTGCTCTGGCATTAACTTCGCTGCGCTTGCGATCGGCAAGGTTGTACTTGCGCATTAACGATTCAGTCTCGTCACTCGTTAACTCGTTCGCTTGGTAGTCACTACCGCCGCGTTGGCCATAGCTCACACCAAAATCAAGCGTAAGCTTGTCAATCGCACGGATGTTTAGCTTGCTCCAAAACTCGTTATCACGGGTTTCTTCACGTTCGCCATAGCTACGTTCAACCTGCTTGTAGTCATAACCGGCTTGTAATCGATAACCACTGGCAATACGGTAACTCGCATTGGTTTTGAAGGTTTGACGCTCAATATCCATTGGCACGTTTTGTTTAAACGCACCAGACATTGAATTGAACTCGTACTGAGCAAAGTCAAACACTGATGAACCGTTATCACGCTTGCTGTAGTCGTAACTCGCGCCTAGACGTAAACGACTATTGATGCGCGTACTTGCCGCTAAATTACTACTCAAAGTATCGACTTGACCGTCCCAGTTTTGGATTGGGTTGCCACTCATCTGTATTAAGTCTTGGTCTTGGATCATACGACCGGTTACCACACGACCAGTGAACACGCTAGACGCTAAACGGTACTGACCTGAAAGTGATACCTGATGTGCTTGGTTGTCTGGTGTGGCGCTGTAGACGTCATAGGCATACGGTAGACTTAAGTCACCCATATGATTGTTATAACGTGAGCCGCTGTAGCTCAGCTCTGACAACCAGTTAGCGCCATCAAGTACAACACCAGCACTGAAGTTATCTGTCGTTTCATCGACAGCTTCAGCAAAGTTTGTTGGACGTGGACTCGTTAGGCTAGCACTGCGATGACCAGTTTTATCTTCACGTTCGAAGCGTGCGTAACTGTTTAGACCTAGCCCCATGACTTCTGAGAAGTCATATTCGAAACCAATGCCGCTACGCTGTCTTTGTAACTCTAAATCCAAAACACGGGTCTGCTCACTCGGAGTCAGCATGCCGTCATTTTGCCAAAGATTAGTACCCGCGTTGCTCGCTTGGTTAGTAGTAATGGTCTGAAAATCCACATCTAGCTTGTAATGACCGCTCTTAGCAGCCTCCATGCTAACAAAGCCGTTATCCATGCCAAGTTGATGAGCTTGAACCTTGGCCTTATAACCACCTTGCTGATAGGCAAGATCGCCGTTTACACCAGCGATAGCACCATCAGTGCCGGTACCAAACTGATTCAAAACATGGTTATCATCAGCATCGATAACACCGACGCTAACACCCACGCTACCAGTGTAACCTTGTGGTTCAACACAGCGTTTGCACTGATAGCTATTGGTTTTGATGTTTGCCGTATTCGCATTTTGAATGCCAAAGTCAGCAGCCATTGCACCACTACATGTGCCTAACAACGCCAGAGTGATCAGGTTTAATGAAAAAGGGTTAATTGAACGCATAATAGTCACTCCTAGACTTAACGGGCAAAGTTGCTGCCAGCAGGATGGTTAGAACCATGGATCTTGCTGTGGCAATTAAGACAACTCTTACCAGCACTGAATGCATCTAGACCCGCCTGACTTGTCATACGGCTCGCATGGCCATCATCGGCGTGACATTGCTGACACAGCTGAGGAGTACGAGACTTAAGTAAGTTGTCATTCACACTGCCGTGCGGTGAGTGACAGCTTGAGCAGTCTTCCATTACAGGCGCGTGCTCCCACAAGAATGGACCACGCTTATCGGCATGACATTCTGCACATGTTTCATTTAAGCTTGGTTTTATCAGGGCGCTTTCTGTCATCGAACCATGAGGGTTGTGACAATCAGTACAGGTCATCTGATCCCACTTCATTGGGTGAGATGAGCGCTTGTTCATATCAGCTTTAGCGCGGGTATGGCATGAGGTACAAGTGTCATTTACCGTTAGGCGGTCAAGTGCAGGATCTTTAGCAGCATGAATATCATGACAGTCACTACAAGCCACTTCTTCTAGGTTGTGAGTACTGTTATGCCATGACATCAACTTAGGGTCGTTATGACACCCTTCACACACACTATTTTGACTTGCTGCTGATAGTTTGCTGTCTGGGCTGAAACTAATCATTGGCTCTTTACCGCCACGATTATGCTTACCAAGTGGGCCGTGACAGGCTTCACACTGGATACCGGCCATAGGCGATTTGCTATTGCTCATGTCACCATGAACGCCATCAAAAATCTCCATGACCTTAGTGTTCTTTTTGTGACACATCAGGCAAGAATCCGCCCCTTTGGGAGAATATTTACCTTCGCTGAATTTCTCTGCTAACTTTTGTTCCAATTGTGCTGAATCAAGCTTATCCCAAGGAGTCGCTTTGGCAGGAACAAGGCTGATAAAAAGAGTGAGTAAACTTGTAGCCATTAATTTGGCCACAAAATTCACTGACTTTATGGTTTTTCTGCTAGACATTAACTTACAGGCCGGTTGTATATCGAAGGGGGTATTTTATTAGTTACAGATATCTGAATTCAAGATTGTGCATATCTACTAATTACTTGAGGCGTAAGGCTTACTTTCTTAAAAATCGTCTACTAGCTCACAGTATAAAAACGCAATCAAAATACACCTTCAAAAACCAATTAACCAACAAATAGATACTATTCAATTAGATATGAATGAAATGAGAATGGTTATCATCACTGACCGTTATTTATTTTGATAAGCATTGTTAACACCCCTGTTTAGGTTAGTGTAATTTTTAGAGCTAGATCACGAAGAGTTTTGTCACGATCCAGTATTCGAGCAGGAATACCCCATAATAAGTACCCGAGTCGTGCAAAAAAACAACAAACCCTCACATAGAAACAGCCTTACTCAGCAGTATTTCATCGGTTTAACACTCAAAAAACCAAAGGTAACAAACTAAACACCTACTCATTATCGGATATAAGGCATTTTAAACTGATGCCGAATGTAACTACGCGACACGTCATTAGCGTTATCAAGACCTATTTATTGATGAGCGTTATTAGCCTATTATTTTGTTAACGTTCAGATTGACTCACAGGACAAGCTTTGCACTTTTTAAACAATCAGTTAAAAAATAAGTTGGAAAACAAGATCCCACCGCCAATCGTCACACTCGTTTTTGCATTCATTATGTGGGCTATTGCACATGTAGGCGTTAGCAGCCCATCAACTGATCCTGCGCTGTTCAACATTAAGCTTATTGCCACCAGCTCCTTGTTACTGCTAGGCCTGTTATCGGCAATTGCAGGCGTGATTAGTTTTAAACGCGCCAAAACGACGGTTAATCCATTAAAACCGGAAACCGCATCAGCATTAGTGACATCAGGTATGTACCGCCTAAGCCGCAATCCCATGTACCTTGGAATGGTATTCGCACTGTGCGCCTGGGCTTGTTACTTAGAATCGATTTGGAGTGTGGCGGGAATTATTGCGTATATGCTGTATATGTATCGCTTTCAAATTCGCCCTGAAGAGAGAGCGCTTAAGAGTCTCTTTGGGCAAGTATTTATCGACTATAAAAGCAGAGTCAGACCCTGGTTGTAATCGCTATAGAGCACTCTATGTAGAGCACTCTATGTAGAGTGCTCGATGTAAACACGACGTTCATCGGTGTTCGCTGGCTCGAAAGTTAAAGCTTGTTTAAGCTGCAACGTCACTTTAAGCCAGAAGAATACTAATACATGAGCGAATACATGAGCGAATATATGAGCCAATACATGAGCGAATATATGAGCCAATACATGAGTCAATACCAGTACGAGTTATTCGGGCGCAAACGGCGGCTTTTATTGTAACGTTAGCCCGCTGGAATACCATTATGGATTTGCTGACAATGACTAAATCAGCGACGCTTTCAATAACTGAAGCTGTTTCAGTCGCTTCTCGGTGAGATCAAGCTTACAGCCAACCATCAGTGGTAACCCCATTGAACCATCGGCTTGAGTCAGTCTAGTCACTTTACACACATCGTTACGATAGGTTAGCCAAGAGTGCTGCGCCTGACTTAATGCTGCCTTTAAGTCATTATCCTTCATTACATATTGAAGACTGCTAATTTCTTCGATGAGTTCAGTGAGCTGCAGTTCTACACTCGCCAGCATTCGCTGTGTGCATCTAACCATCCGTTCAGTGCTATAAGCTTGCTTTGATTGACAATCTATCCCAGCAGCTGGGTCATCGCCCACAATAACAGTGCTCACAGTTGTCGGTAGATACCAAGCGCCACCAGGGGCAATCTCACGACAAGGCCCTGTAGAGTAGGAGTCAGCTAAAATAAAGTCACGACCATTCCACATATAGCGCCTTGCCGAAACGCAGTCGCCGACACCGCGCCCCAACATAAATTCGTTAATCGTGCCGTCAGCGTAATTTATCGCACTATCGGTAATCAACAGAGGTTCGATTTTAGGGTTGTCATCTACAAGCCACACACCTTCACCATAGTTATAGGCTGCAAACCAACAAGGCGTTGTTACCACGAGTTGAGTTTTTGTCAGCCTTGCCACATCAAGCTTTAAGTATCCATTTGCTGAAGGGGCAATATCACATGCTTCAACAGCACGCTTCATCCTTGCTATAAACTCAGGGGTCTTGGCTAAAGCGCGATCGTTATCCGTTGTCAGTGACCTTTGGTCGCCAGCGGGTATAGAGATAACTGGCGCTTGTTTAGGCTCTACAATATTGCTGGTGCGCTGACCTTTTTTGACTATGGCGTAAGGGGTATCGACTAGACCTTGGAAATCATCCATTTTAAGCAACACAGCAGTAGAGCCACTGGTTGATAAATGCCACTCTTTGCCACTGCTGCTAGTAAATGTTATTGAGACGCTACCCTTCATGGTGAGTGCGTTAAGTAATTGGCTAGTTTGCTCTTTTGTAAGTTCTCGCTCGCCGCTAAAACCGACTCCCATCACTTCATAGGCAGGCATTTCTGCCCCTAACTGGCTCTGGTAAACATCGTTAATGTTCAGTGTAATTGTTACATCATGGACTTGAGTCGCATCGATAGCAGTTAAGCTTTCAGCAAATTTTACTTTAGCTTTGATCTGAGTATTCGCGCCCGCTTCTCTTTCGAATATGACCGAAACTGGGGCATTGCCAGTATCTTGATTGTGATAGCCAACCGCACGACAAGTATGGGTATTGTCACAGACGACTTGCCAGTCACCATGCCCAAAACTTAAGCCGTCAACCGCCGACGCCGACGCCGACGCCGACATTAACAATGATAAAATTCCGACAATTTGTATATAACGCTGCATTATAAAAATGATCCCAAAATAACGACTAAATAAAATGGTCTACGATGCAAAATGCATATTTAGCGACAATAAACCTGCTGGAATTGATTTACGCGATTGTTTATCATGCCGTACTCAAAATATACAGCGCCCTGCCTCAATATATGAGTCTCAATATATAAGCACCAAATACAAGTAAAAACCAGAGTTCAAACTTCATATCTAACTGTTTTAACAGGGCATAGTCACACAACCAACAACAAGGCATAAGACAACATGCTCACATTTAAGCCGCAATACTTTGTCTACAGCAACCTATTATTACTGCTATTAATCTTTATAGCCTTGTTTGTTAACGATGGATTCATTCGTCCTTTTATCGGTGATCTGCTGGTTGTTATATGGATGTTTTTGTTACTCGCTTCATTTATTAATCTGTCGCCAATTAAACTATCGGTAAGTGTTTTAATATTGGCTTATAGCATTGAAATAGCACAATACTTTAAACTAGTTAACCTACTTGGTCTCCAAAATAACTCATTTGCTCGAACCGTTATCGGCTCAACATTCGATTGGCTCGACTTTTTGGCCTACAGCTTAGGTTGGCTAGCTATTGTTACTGGACTCGCAATAAAAAATCACATCATACCCATCAAGTCTGAATATCAATAATAGTAACGCCTGAGAATGCGACATAAACAGACTTTGTGAGTCACATCACAAACATCTGACAACTTTAGCGGTTTCCACTCTATAGAGTTGCAATCATAAACGTTCTATCGATAAGCTGCTGTATTTATTATTTAAAACATACAAAGTAGCAATGTTTCATCTGTACAGTCTATTGACGCCGCCATTATTAGGTCAAATAACAACATGCCAAACGCTACCTCCACATTGATGCAAACTCAGCTCGGTAAGTATTTGTTTGTTATGGCTATCCCATTGCTGCAATTTATAGGTCCCAACTTTCTTATTGGTGCCGTTCGAGTCGACCATGAAGGCGTAGGAACGGGCCTATTATTTATCTTTAAATGTCTACTGTGGGTCTTTGGGTTGGTTATTTCCAGCCTGATTTTTTCCAAAATTTATTATAAAACTATCCGCTACGGTCTTGGGGCAAACTTACCTTTAGCAATCTATTTGGTTTACCAATTAAGCCAAATTTACCCCTACCTTTTATCCTAAAACTGCACTCAGCACATACCGCTATAACGAATGCCAAGGAACTGCATGAGTAATATATTCGCGCCAAAAACCACCAGAACGCAAAAAGTGCTGGGGTATTTTTTTATGCTGTTATTAGCCTTGATGATGGTTGCGGTGTTTAGCGATACCTTAGTTAATGATGTGCTGTACGAGCAACTCAGCTTATTTGCTGCAGCGCTATCGCTGCTTTTGTTAATAGCCATGTTTTGGGGATTAAAGCAAAAAAACTCATGGCTAAGAGTCAATCTTGATAATCAGCCTCGTAGCCCTGTAAAGATTATCTTATCTATCATTATCGGCATTCCCATTTTATTACACTTTGCACTCGCTAAAGGCTTACCTGTAGTGCTACATAGTTTTATTGCCGATAAAGCCGTTGTTATTGCCACAATTGATGATAAACGTTTTGGCTATTACAGCCGTACCTGCGATGGGGGATTATACCTTGGAGGTTATCGTTTTTGGGGCAACGATTATATTTGTGGCATTAACAAACAAGATTGGGATAGTTACCAAGCTGGCGACAAGCTCGCGCTATACGGCGATAACTCGCTATTTGGGTTTACCTACCAAAAATACACTCTGCTCACAGATGAGTTATTACAACAGATAATCGCAGAATCAGCCGCCTTAAGAGCACAAACCATAACGGGTAATAAAGGCATGAACCTTGAACAAGCGCGCAAGTTTATTTCTCAAGGTCAATAAAAATAATCAGCCCAACATGAGTGGTTGGGCTAACTCTAAACATAAGAGCAATAAGATGAGCTTCAACAGCACCTTGTACCTTAAAGATAACGACCTGCCGCTGGACAGCATTATTAAGCCAAAGGTAACCAAACTCCACTATCAACTGACTCGTAACCATCCCGAGTGGTCTGCATTGGCACGTGCGTTTCCTAATCTAATTGACTTGGAGCTTTCTCATTCAGGCAATGTTCCCTGCCGAGTACCTGATGCTGCGTTATTTAGCTGCTTTGATAAACTGGAGTGCCTGCGTGGTTTGGGTCTGCACCTATTTCCTAAGAGCGGACACTTAGAAAAAGCTGCAACATTAAGCCACTTAATCCTAGTCAACTCAGAGGGTGAAACACTCCCACCTTGGTTAAAAACGATAAAAAACATCAGTGGATTAACGCTCGTTAGACCCAGCACGGCGTCCCTTGACGATCTTAATGAATTGCCTTTTCTGTCTAACATAAAGCTAGAACTGCATCATTACGACCACCCCTATGACTTGCCTATTCCAAACTTCACGTGTTTGCTTAAGGCTCCCGCCTTACGCCAACTTGAGATCGAATTTAGCCCACAAGCTCAAGATACGGCCTATCTGGCCCCTCTAGCCTGCTTGGTCGATTTACCTCAGCACATAGATCTAAAACTTAATGTTTATAATCGTATCGCACGCAGTGATGAGCTGAACAAGCTACTGGGAATTTTGCAAAATGCAGAGCTGACTGGCGAACAACGACGTCGCTACTGGCTGCTATTGTTGGCAGCCCCTAAACCCAAAAACCTACAATCTGAAAAACTGGATGCTCGCTTCCATCTGACCTTTATGGAAGCCAAGTTCAATCCAGTAAAAATATTAGCACAAGCTTGGCTAGGTAACCGCGCACAAACCGATGCACAGCGCCGACCTTTAGGCTCTGATAGCGTGTTGTTTATCTGTGGAAAAAGCGGTTTTAAGGCGACAGAACTCAAAGAAAAAGCTGCTGAGCTGGGCTTTAGCCTCAGTAAGAAGCTCGATAGCAAGGTGACCCATATTCTATTAGGCAGTAACCCTAAGCAAACCGCTGCCATCGATGTTGACCAGCACTTGATTATCGACGATACGGCACTGAGCCAATGGTTCAGCGCCGATGCGCCTAAGTTTTTGCAACAGACAAGCGCCGCGCCAATGCTGGGCAATGTGCTGAATTTGCTACATTCACCGGACGAAACCAGTCACCTAGTCGCAGCCACTATGCTAGAGCAAGGCGGCATTACATCTGAGATGCAGTTGCCGCTATTTTTAATTCTTAAAACCACCGATAACAAAGCATTGCGCAAGCAAATTCAGACGTTACTTGCAGGTCTCGGCGATAATGTATTCCAACTGGCGGTGCAAGATAGGGTGATGTTTGATGGCAAGATGCGCGAATTGGATAAGCATGGTGACCCAATCGGTGAAGGCGCGGTCTACAAAAAACTCAAAGGTCTAACCAAGCGCTGGGGCAAAGCCTTATGTGACGAGTTTTCATTGCTGTATTTCAACCGCTTCGGCGAAGGGTTGTTGTGGCTATTGAGTCAAAAAGAAGAGTTAGCCCTCCGTCAACAAGCCATTGAAGCTCTGGTTGAGGCAGAGCGGCTGAACTGGCATAAAGGCTGTGGCTTTGAACGTATGTTGACACAAGGCGATGACGAGCATCGAGTTAACTGTCATCTCAAACCACACATCTTTCTATGTCGTGATGTGCTTCATAATGTCACAGTGTCATTGCCAACAAAACTGCCAAGTAAAACACGCATTACAGAGCTGGATCTGCATAACTGCTTACTCGGGGAGTTACCCGCCAATATCGTGCACTATGAAGATGTCACTAAGCTTAATTTACACTTCAATCATTTAAGTTCGCTGCCAGCAACATTAGCCACTCTGAGTAAAATAGAATACTTGGATCTCTCCTATAACCATTTCGATGAATTTCCGGCCGTGCTGTTTAAGCTAACCAAGCTGAAACTACTCGATCTGCGCCACGCTCGCCAACCCGCTGGACGTATATTTAGCTACCACTATGACACAAGCCAAGGTTATCAGCCTATTCGCGCACCACAAGCTTTTCGCGAGGCCTTTCCTGAGTGTGAAATTTTAGAAGATGCATAACCGCAACGAATAGCAACTTAGATTACAACAGTAAACCGATATGGTGGTCCTTAAATGAGATCACCATACTGGCATTTTTAATTCGAGAATAATGAAGTATTTTATGGTTATTGTATGAAAGTAATGTTTGTAACTTTATTGGCGATATTTATCAGCGGTTGCTCAACGGTTGTTTCTAAGATTCCATCTAATAGCGCCATGGGGATACCATACTCCGGCACTAAATATGCGTTGGTTAATACGTTCAATTGTAATTTACTTGTTTTAAAAGAGTCTCCGCCATTACTCATACTTTCAATCCCTCTGTCTGTGGTAGACCTAGGCAGCTCAATGGTGGCCGATACGGTATTATTACCGATAGATTTATTACCTCTCGATAATAATGAAAATTATAAACAGAAAAATAGTGTGTGTACCTTCCATCTTGATTGGCGTTAACGACCGTTACCCTTAATAACCAAGCCTAACTAATAAGAATAAATTATGATCCTAAAAAGACTCACGCCAACCCCGTTGCGAACGATAACATTAACTATTGCTGCGGGTGTACTGTCTGGTTGTAGCCTTATGCCAAACAGCAGTAGCAATGACATCGAGACCCTGATGCTCGACTTAGGCAGCTGTCAGTTCGATGACAATGATCGCAAAGCCATGTATCAAGCGGCAAGTGCAGGTAATCGAATCCCCTTCCCTTTGCTGCTTTGTGAAGGCAAGCGTAGTGAGTCTTTTGATGAGCGTTGGCAAGCCAGTCGCCGCGCTGTTGGTTACCATATTCTTGACAGTCACTTTGAGGACAATGGAACTAGATATGCAGGTTACGGCGCCGCGCTAATCGAGATCAGCATGCCGGACTGGGGCGCCGCATGTCTTGCTCAGGGCTTGAGCGATAAAACTTGTGATCACTTGGTTTATGGCATTAACGCGCCACACATAGAAAAAGTGACCGAAGAGCAGGTACAAAACTTACTTCGCGAGCAAGACAAGCTGGCACAAGTCACCAACATCCCAATTATCAAAGATACGATATTAATGCCGCTTAAACATAACTCTGCAGGTCAGTTAATCGCTAATTGGGTAGAAGATGCTGGCGCACAAAGAGCCAATAAAGCGCTAGCCGATAAACTTGGCGAAGTGGTTAGCAATAACGGTAGGCCATTACCTATCAGCAGTTATAACCTGCAATATGATTTGCTACAGCAGCAAGATTTACCCGCCGAGTATCAAGGCGTGTTCTATTACGCGACGCCGCAATATATCGATTACAGTCCACGCCCTTTACCTGAGTACTCAATTCCACTTAGAAATGGCGTACAGGTACGCGGCTATAAAACCACTATTTATCGCGCCTACCCATATTAATAAGATGGTTAACACAACTAAAGAGTACTTATGAAGCAAACCCCGAAACAACTGTTAATTGTTGCAGCATTTCTGCCGATGATGACCTTTAGTGCCAGTAGCTATGCTCAGGCCAGTCTTGAGCAAGAAAACGGTGAGCAAGAAAACTTTGAACCTGAAAAGAATCAACAGCAAGATTGCAGCTTAAATCAGTTAAGCAGCGTACTCGATTTTGATGCCGCCCTAGTAACCAGAAAGTACGGGCTAAGTTTAGCGATAGACAATACAGTCTGCAGGGTGTTGCCCCATAACAAAGAGCAAGCATTACTGTCTTACTTTCAATACTATCAATCAGATGAAGATGGCTATTTTAGTAATCTGTGGCGAGTACTATTGGTCAATCGCTACAGTAACAAAGTCGAAGCCAGCTATACGGGTGTGATCCAAGAAAGTAGCACTATAAAAAGTCACTCTGACAGTAATAGTATTGATAGCCGCCAATACGCTCTGAGCGAAAATACTCAAGCATTTGGGCTGATCCTCGATCTTGCTAACTACGACACCTCACCACAGGAACAAGCGTACCGCGCATTTAAAACTAGTCGCTTTCTCACCCTGTTTGTACAAGAGGGCGACAAGCTGCGCCCGGTGCTCAAACATCTACCGTTAGATTACGAAATAGAAGCTGCTGATACAGGCGGTAGTAATGGCGGAGTTTACCTGCATTATGGCGTACAAGGCACTGTTGAGCTGTTACCAACCACCAGCCATGGCTACCATGATTTGAAGTTAGTGACTCAGGGGCAGCAGTACCGCACTGACGGTGAATATGACCAAACCGAAGTCATCAGTTTTAGCACTGAGCTTAACTATAATGGCAGCCGCTATCCGGTGATCACCGAGCAGTTACCCGCCCCCGAGTTTTGGCAAATAAACCAAAACCAAGTAAACCAAAACCAAGTAAACCAACTTGGGGTGAACTTTTTAGGCGAGAGCAACGATGAGAGCGATAGCAGCCATGAAAGTGCTTCGCAAACCAATCCAAACAGTAGTCAAGCGGAGACTCGAGATGCCAACTAATAAGCCTTCTTTCACCCCATTCGGCTACAGATTATCCGCTCTATTTAGCACAGCAGTTTTGAGTTGCGCGCTTTTGACTTGCACGCTAGCGTTCTCGCCAGCAAGCTACGCCAAGCAAGCGTGTAGCATTGATGCCCTTGAAGCGATGGAAAATGACAGTGGTTATTTTCAAGGGCTCACAGCAGCAGTGTGTAAGCAGCTACCTCATCAAGAGCAATTTACCATGGGCGCGTATTTACAATGGACTGACGGTAGCTTTGTTGGCGAAAGGCGTTATACGCTGCGCACCGTGATTATGGACACGCAGACTCATGAGATTATCGCCCGTCATACAGCAAGTTTAAGCGAGCGCCCAGGATTAACGATTGTTGCCAATCCCCAAACAGACAATGCTACAGAGAATGCTAATGGTACGCATAGTGCCGACAAGAAAGAGCAAAGCACGCCTGCACTGTGGATTGATACCGCCAACTATAAACTTAACAATGACACACGCGCATTAGGTGTGCGAATGATGGCGCAGCAGCGTCCAGAGGGTTCTGCGCAATATGAGGCCGACTACCTCAGTTTATTTATTCACCAAGGGCATTTTTTAATTCCAGTGGTCAACAACCTGCCTTTATATTATTGGAAAATGTGGCAAGGCGATCCTAAGGCCGAAGATATGACTAATTTCATCATTGAGTCAGGCAAAGGCGCACTGCATATTGAGCCTAAGCAAAACAAAGGCTTTGCCGATTTAAAGCTAATTGTAAAGACCAAGCTATCAGGCGCTTTACCTCAGGCCACAGATACAACACAGAGTCGCACCATTATGACCCGATTACGATTTGATGGTGAGCGCTACTACATTATCGACTCGGAGTTTGGCGACGCGCGAGATTGGCAAAGCACGGAGCAATGGTGGAAGCGTTGGTAGACCTCAGCGCGAGGCCTTGTCGCTTTTTTAACTAAAGCAATCAAGCTGCGCTTGATAAACGTCGTGGCGCTTCGCCCCTTTCTGTTGTTAAGAGTCGAGCCAAGTATATATTAAGAGAATATATATTAAGCCACCCATTATAAATCAACAAGATAATGCTGGTTTTCACGTTTTGATTTCAAGAGGTGATAAATTAGCGGATCACACTTTTATGGGGCGCTAAAAGCGACTAAAAGTACGAATAAGTAGAGCATTTTAAGTGTGTGTCATGGTTTAAGCTCCTAAGGCACTGAAGTTCAATTGAACACACTAACGATAAGCTGCATGTTCAACGTATAAAAGACGACTGAAAATCGTCAAATAAGCCAATTTTGTCAGAGACCTGTGTTGTAAGAGAGTGGATATGAGAGTTTCAATTTTATTAATAGTTTTCTTGTTGGGCGGGTGTGTAAGCTCTGATAGGAGTTCTGAGAGGAGTTCAGACTCTGCCATTGAGTGGCATCGAAAAGCGGCAGAGCAAGGCGTTGCAGAGGCACAATACACACTCGGGACTATGTATGATTATGGGATTGGCATATTGAAGAACAGACAAGCTGCTATTAAATGGTATCGCAAAGCGGCTGAGCAAGGCGTTGCAGACGCGCAATATACACTCGGGACCATATATGATTATGGAATTGATGTACCGCAGAACAGACAAGCTGCTATTAAATGGTATCGCAAAGCGGCTGAGCAAGGCGTTGCAGACGCGCAATATACACTCGGG